>NZ_CEVCIF010000020.1:0-59232 GCF_982245605.1 Coprobacter fastidiosus
TCATATATCAACGGCGGCATCCATAAAAAAACAGATGTCGCCGTTGATATTTCTTTATCGGAAAATTTAAACAGGCTAACATTTTCCCTCTTTATTATTTTGAGAGATCAAAGATCTTTTTTTATTTTGTTAAACATTCCGAGATAAAATATGTCTTTTTATGAATAAAGTTTTTCGATTCAAACCTCAAAAGAGACTCAGCTTACTCAACCCTGAGCGAAAAACAAAAGGACAACTAACCTTGTTCTTCGGAATGTGTATGGGTATAGGGAAAACCCACTTGATGCTACAAGAAGGTATCCATTTGATAAAAGACGGTTTCGATGTCGTTCTGGCAAATTATAACTCGCACGGAAACAAAGAGATAGAACGGTTAGCGGCACAAATAGAGCAAATCCCACTAAAAAAGAACGGAGAAATAAATCTCGACTATATAATCAAACGCGATCCTCAAATTGTTCTGATAGATGAAATGGCCCATCAAAATCCCAACGGCAGCCGACATAAACATCGACATCAAGATATAGAGGAACTGCTCGACGACGGAATACACGTATATACGACTCTAAGTGTACTGCAATTAGAAAGCAAAGCCTATTCTGTTCAGGAAAATACCGAATATTACACTACATGTACCGTTCCGGATATTCTATTCGAGCTGGCAGAAAAGGTGCATTATATAGATGCGTCTCCCCAAGAAATAGCAAAACGATTTCTCGACAAAAGTATTTATCTCGACCAACATTTAGGAGAGCATTATCGAAAAGCATTTTTTTCGATCAAGAACCTGCATTTGTTACAACGCCTTTGCAAACAAATGATGGCATTCCGCCGAAATGAAAAACAACGCCAGTACCTTTATGAGCACCATATGCAAGAAGACACCATTACCGGAGTAAAATTATTGATCTCCATTAATGAAAGTCCGCATATGGAAAGTTTTATCCGAAGATCAAAAAATCTATCCTACACCTTAGGGGTTCCTCTCTATGCCGTATATTTCGACTCTACAGGACAACTGACAAATAAAGAACAAGAACAACTCAATAAAAACATCAGCATGGCCTACCGATTAGGAGTATTTGTTATCCGGTCAACAGGTGAGAACTGGGTATCGAGCATGCTGGATGTAATCCGTATCGAAAAAATTACACATTTAATTTTCGAGAGACTTCCGAACGAAAAATATATAAAGCGAATTTTCAGACGAAGCGAACTGGATCGTCTTATCTCTAAATGTAAGAATCTCGATATTTACATTCTTTCGAATGAGAGTATTCTTGAGCGGAAAAAGAAATTTTTCCAAATCAATACATCGGGGTTCAAGACCTCGATCTGGAACTATATAAAATCGGCGACAATAACATTATCTGCAGTAGCCATACTGAGTCCCTTTATCGGAATGGTAAGTGAAGTATCATCCGGATACATATTCCTTATTATTCTTGCATTACAGTCTATCTATTTCTCAACCGGACCGATCCTTTTATCGGCTTTGCTGAGTGCAGGAGTATATGATATATTCTTTACTATCCCTTACGGCACACCATCCCTTTCCTCTCCTGACGACTGGCTACAATTTTTTATGTTCCTTGCTATCCCGTTTATCAATATCATGCTGGCTACCCGATTAAGGAAACAAGAACAGCAAAGCCGAAAAAGAGAACGGATATCAAACACCATGTTTAATTTTTCAAAACACCTTAGTACCGCCAGCGGAATTAACTCGATTCTCGAAATATCAGCAAAAGCTATCAACGATAGCTTCAAACTAAAATGTGCATTTATCTTGAAAAACAATAAAGGAGGATTAAGCAATTCTACCTCGCCTCACAGTAATTTCACACTTACCAGCAATGAGTTTAAAGTTGCACAATGGGTTTTTGACAAGGGGAAACAAGCTGGTAAGTCAACAGAAAATTATATGCATGAAGAACGCACATTCTATCCGCTCAACAGCCTTAAAATGAAAATGGGAGTCGTCGTTCTCGAATTTAAAAAATTATTCGATGCCGAAGAAGAGCTACTGTGGCTTACGTTGAAAAGGCAAATCTCAAATGCACTTGAACGGGAATATTTGAACGATATGGCCAGACAAGCCTCTATATTAAGCGAATCAGACCGATTGTATAAGACTCTTTTCAACTCTATATCTCATGAATTACGTATTCCGGTAACCTCGATTCTTTCTGCTTCTGAAACCTTGAAAGAGATAGAACAAGGTATCAGCAAGGATATAGGTGAAGAAATTTATATGGCTGCCCAAAGACTACACCGGCTTATCGAGAATCTGCTCAGTATGTCGAGATTAGATTCCGGCAGGCTTTCTCCTCGTTTCGACTGGTACGATGTACATGATCTTGTAAATTCGGTAACCGGGTTACTCAAAAACGAACTAAAAGAATATGATCTTTCTATAAATATTCCGGACGATATGCCTTTGGTACGCATCGATTTCGGACTCATCGAACAGGTGTTGTACAATTTATTATACAATATCACAGTATATGTCCCGTCTCATACATTGATCGAATTAGATTTCCAGCACGACGGAACAAATTTCTGCATATCTATTACCGACTACGGGAAAGGATTTGCAGACAAAGATTTACCCTACATCTTCAACAAATTCTACCGGGGTGAATCGGGAATTACAGGAGGATCGGGTCTCGGATTATCCATTGTCAAAGGATACATAGATATCCACAAAGGTCAGGTAGAAGCCAGTAATGTTACCGGAAAAGGAGCAAATATTTTCATCCGTATTCCCAGTATGTTACCTTTGATAGATAATTTTTGATTTTTACTAATACATATAACATGAACAATAACAGTATCTTGATTATAGACGACGAAGTACAGATACGACGCTTATTGAGCATTACTTTGGAAATGAGCAAATATAAAGTATTGGTTGCCTCTAATGCCAAAGAAGGATTAATGGCCGCCGCCATGCATTCTCCGACATTGATTATTCTCGATCTCGGATTACCAGATGAAGACGGACAATCTGTTCTGCGAAAACTACGAGAGTGGTATAAAAATCCCATTATCATTTTATCTGCACGCACGCATGAAGAAGAGATTGTAAAAGCCCTTGACTCTGGAGCGAATGATTATCTGACCAAACCGTTTCATAATGGCGAGTTATTAGCCCGCATCCGGTCGGCAATACGTTCTATTCGGGAAGAAAAAGACCAATCGGCAATTCTCTCATTCGGCGATTTAACCATAGATATGCTAAACCATTGCGTAAAAAAGAAAAACGAAATTATAAAATTGACAAGTACTGAATTTTCGATATTGTCTCTAATGGCACAAAATGCAGGGAAAGTCCTTACCCATCAATATTTGCTGAAAGAGGTATGGGGTGTAGCCTATCAGAGCCAACCCCAATATTTACGGGTATTTATAGCTCAATTAAGAAAAAAGATCGAAAACGATCCTTCTTTCCCGACATTTATTCTTACCGAATCAGGAATAGGATATCGTTTCAGCGAACAAGCAGAGAGATAAACAATTCCTTATAAACCTCTGTTTCCAATCACGGTCAATAACAAACAATATATACAGTTTTATCATGGAAGTTATCAAAATATATCCGGAAAACCCGAATCCAAAAGAAATAAACAAAGTGGTTAATGTCCTCAAAGAAGGAGGACTGATAGTATATCCGACAGACACTGTATATGCGATCGGATGTGACGCTCTTAATGTTCGTGCCGTTGAACGAATATGCCGCCTAAAAGGCATTAATCCTCAAAAAGTCAATCTATCGATCATTTGCTATGATCTCAGCAATATCAGTCAATACGCTAAAGTAAACAACGAACATTTCAAATTGATGAAAAAAAATCTACCGGGTCCGTTTACATTCATACTGCCTACTCACTCCAATCTTCCAAAGATTTACAAAAACCGTAAAACAGTGGGAATTCGTGTCCCTGACAATTCTATAATTCGGGAAATCGTACATCAGTTGGAAAATCCGGTACTAACAACTTCAATACGTGATGAAGACGAGATTCTGGAATATACTACTGATCCCGAACTTATTGCAGAAAAATATGAAAATGACGTCGATATTGTCATCAATGGGGGATATGGAGGCATAGAGGCTTCTACTATTGTCGATTGTAGCGAAGACGATGCATTCATCGTCCGTGAAGGGAAAGGAAAATTGATTTGGTAACCCAATGATACTTAGGGACAGTCGTTTAATTCCGTCATTATGAGTCAATCGGCAGACTGTCCCGGTAATTTTCGATCGAACTCATCTTTTTATATTTTCGGCTCCGTTTCGGAGCCCCTTTTTTCATTTTTGGACCCAACTGGAGCCAATACTCCAGTGAAAGGGCCGTTTCTCACTCACCTCGAACATCAGGCAGCCTGAGCAATTTCGTTGACTTCCCGCCGGACGAGCTGTACTGCATTCGCCTTGTGGATGCCAAAGAAGATGTACAGGATTTCGGTCAACTTCGTCCTTGCCTTGATGCGTTTCAGGCCATAGTGTTCCTTCTGCGTTCCGAACGAGCCTTCCATCCTCGTTGCCCTCACCCTCGCCAGCTCGTTGCGGATGATGTCGTTCTCTTTCTTTTCCAAGGACGGACGGCCACGCTTGACGAATGACGTCTGTATTCCTCTATCCTTGCAGTACCCCCTGTTGGCGCTGCCGGCATAGCCTGCATCTCCTCCGACCTTCTTCGCGTCCACACCGAAGAGCTTTCGGTGCATCTTCAGGCAGTGCGTAAGCCTGGTTCCCTCGTTGAAGGCATTGAATGACAGCTTCTCGATGAATGAGAGTCCGTCAACCTGGATGTTGTTGCACTTCGCACCGAACTCTACGCTCTTCACTTCCTTGCCTCTCACGATTGGCCTCACATACGGCTTGCTGATGCTCACTATCCTGTCCTTGACACTCTCGCGAGGATTGTTGTTCTCGAAGTGGGCCTTCTGCTGGCGGTACACTCTTGTGATGATTTCAATATCGCTCTTCTGTCTGGCTGTCAGCAATTTCTCCGCGCCTGCATTCTCCCTCTCCAGTGTGCGGGTCTCCTTCAGTATCTTCCCCAAAAGGTTGAGCAGGCGTCTGGTCAGTTTCCTGGTCTGGACTTTCGTATGCCTGCGCCGCTTCCTGTACGACAGGTTGGCCTTCTCTACGTCTACGTACTTCGTCCTCGGACGGTGCACATTCAGCTTGGCACTCAGAGTGCACATTATCTCATATGACTTCTCTATTCCTTCCCACAGAAGCTTCGCATCCGTAGGATAGCGCATCTCGCTCTCGTAACAGGTTGCATCCGTATACATCGTATCCAGGTCCTTCATGTACGGTTTCCAGGCTCTTGCCAGTATCTCCTGCTGCTGTTGGATCTTCAGCCCGCGGGCCAGCTCCGAAAACACGTCGTCCAGAAGTTTGTAGTTCGTCAGAGGATGCATCGGGTCTATTCTCAAATCGCAGAAGAGCTGATAGTGGACGTTGCCGTTAAGATGCTCCATCAACTTCGGGCTGCTCAGACCTGTGTACATCTTCAGGAACATCAGCGCAACCTTGCCCTCCGGGGTGAAGTATGTTTTTCGCCCTTTCTTCGCTCTCATGCTCTTGCTTATCAGTCCAAAGTTCTCTGCCATCTCACCAAGCGGCAGCCTCTTCCTGATTTTTCCCAGCTCGCTAGTCTCGAACGTCCGCCTATACAATTCATAAAAATCGAACTCCGTGAAAGGAAGATCGGGTGATATTTCAGAGAAATTTTGTACCTTAGCCATGCAGATTAATTTTTGCGATACCTCCAAATTTGGCTTTTCTAGGGCAATTGGAGGTATTCTTTTTATCTTTAGCTAAGATACAAATTTTATATTACATTGGCAATCAATTCATTATAAAGTTTTATTCTTTTTACGACAGTCCCTACTTAACCTTTAAATTCTGTTTAAAGTCTCCGATAAAATAATCCGGACAAATACTTAATCCTTCTTTGAATTTTCTTTCGTCAGATAAGCTGCCATCATACTCACAAAAACAGAAAAATATTCTCAAAAACAAAAGACTTCGATTGACATCGAAGCCTTTTGTATAAGAAGTTTTTCAGATCCGAAGCCGGAAGTCAATTCACTATTCTTCATAAGGTGTCTAAGAGTAAATAAAATAACATGCTTTGATGGATTCACATCCTAAAACAATTACTTTTCCAAAACCTCAGACCTGAAAAACTATATTGTAATTATAATTTATGTGCATCTCTATGCCTATGTCACTAAGATGTTCTTTTCAGAACATATTTTATTATTATCATCGCAAAAATAGTCATTTTATATGATGAAATAAAATTTAATACTAAATATTTTTTACATCATAGATCAACACCCGTAGCTATCAATTTATTTTTCAATGGATTAGAATACATTTCAAGCATCCTTTCAAGAAGAAACGCCTCATCCTTCTGCGGTAAATCGATCTTATCTAACTGTTTCTGCATATAATCCATAAAACGACGTTTCTCTTCTGTGGAATAATTTCTTGAAAAACGATCTGTATGGTACAACTCGTCATAAGCGACATAATTACCCGAATAAATCATGTAATTTGAATGAATTGCTTTATCAATAATACGGGTTATACAATGCAACACATCCGATTTTTCACAACAGTCTTCCAATTTTTCTAATTCTCCGTTAATAACCGGCGATAAATGAAAATGAATATGCCCCTTATAACCGGATATTCCCGTTTCCATACTGAAAAGATCATCCTGAGGTTGTTTCTTGTAATCAGGATTATCCCGTTTCATCTGATACTCTTTTGCTTTTAAATAGTCACAAGGATCATATTCATAAGATATAGAAACCGGAACAATATTCAACCCCATAATGTTCGTACGCATATCGCTTCCACCCCCGAGATTCAGCATTTTGATAACGCTTTCCTGCGTTTGGTCCTCAGAATTTTTAGAACGTCCCTCACGTTGGGCAATCCATAAAGATTGATGTTTTATCTTAATTGCGAAATTAATATAATTAGATAACCGGCGAGAAACCTCAAGCATGCGTCGGCGAGGTACATTACGGTTTACGATAACGCTTTTATTTACCCGTACCAAATCTGAAATCCACGGATACACCAATAAATTATCCCCGATCGCCACTTCACTGGTTTCAAATCCGTGAGCATCGAGCATCATATTCAGGAAAGAGGCATCTAAAACTATATCTCGATGATTTGACATATAGGTATAATTACCTGACGGAGACAAATTTTCAAGTCCGCTCGCATCCACTCCTGAAGTAGAGCGTCTCGCCAAATCGTTTAATACAGGAATAGCCAATCGTTTTTGAAATTCTCTTTTAGTAGTACATTCTTCCATTTGGCGACAGAATGCATCCACATCCGGAACAACGAATTTTAAAGCATGCCGAAACTTTTCTTCTTTTGTGAGCGACCTGATAATGTCAGGAATCTCCTCGTCATAAAAAGGACGTATCTCGTCAAAATCAAATAGTTGTCTCATAACTTTATCATTTTACAGATCATAACAGAGCTCTTCATAAGAATCGTTATCTTCACAACATTTCATCTTCAATAATCTCCGACAAAACCTGTTTCATCTCCATTCCGGCAGCTTTTACCTGCTGAGGGATAAAGCTGGTCTCGGTCATACCCGGAGTCGTATTTACTTCTAACAAATAGGGTTCTTTGCCCACGATAATATAATCGACACGGATAATACCTTTGCACCCCAATATATCATAAATAAAAGATGTCCGCTCCTGTACCTTAGCTGTCATTTCCTCAGATAAACGGGCAGGAGTGATCTCTTCTACTTTGGAAGCCGTATATTTGGCTTCATAATCAAAGAACTCGTTTTTACTCACGACTTCGGTAACCGGGAGTACGACATCCCGTTTCCGGGTTTTATAACAACCGCAAGTGATTTCCGTCCCTGCCATAAAAGCCTCGATAATAACTTCTTTCCCTTCATCAAAAGCTTTCTTTATAGCCGGCTGTATTTCTTCTTCAATCTTTACTTTCGTAGCTCCGCAACTCGATCCACCTACATTAGGTTTTATAAAGCAAGGTAAACCAATCTGCTCTACGATCTCCCGGTCAGAAACAGTCTGCCCGTTTCGCAATACGATAGAATGCGCAATAGGAATACCGAACGCATGCAGATAGCGATTACACACAAACTTATTGAATGTCATAGCCGAAACCAAAGTATCGCAAGTCGAATAAGGCAAACCTATCATATCTAAGTAGCCTTGTAAACGCCCGTCTTCACCGGGAGTCCCATGTATCGTAATATAAACGAAATCAAAATGACGAATCCGTCCACCTTCGACAAAACTAAAATCATTTTTATCTATTTCAGAAGTTTCTCCGTCAGGCAACTCAACAAACCATTCGTCACGAGTCAATTTCACGATATATATGTCGTAACGGTCTTTATCCATAAAAGAATAAATCCCTTGCGCACTTCTCAACGAGACCGGAAACTCCGAAGAATATCCACCGGCTACAATAGCAATTCTACGCTTATCCATGTTTATAGCAATAAATATACTTAAAATATTTTATATAATGATCTTTATTCAACCAATTTCTCTATTCTGCATGTATGAACGCCATTTTTCGATCAACAAGCTCATATCCTCCGGTATCTCCGAATCAAAAAACATCTCTTTTCCCGTAATCGGATGTACAAAACCCAAAGTTTTGGCATGTAAGGCATGACGGGGACAAATATCAAAACAATTTTGAACGAACTGTTTATATTTGGCAAAAGTCGTTCCCTTGAGTACCTCATTTCCTCCATACCGAGCATCATTAAACAAGGTATGACCGATATATTTCATATGCACCCGTATCTGGTGCGTACGCCCGGTTTCCAAACGACATTCTACAAGAGAAACATATCCCAAACGCTCGAGAGTCGTATAATGAGTTACGGCATGCTTACCATAATCGCCCTCGGGAAACACGGTCATTTGCAAACGATCTTTCAAACTACGACCTATATTTCCTTCGATCCGACCTTCGTTCTCCTCCATTCTTCCCCATACCAATGCAACATACTTCCGTTTTGTCGTTTTATTAAAAAATTGCAATCCCAAATTCGTTTTCGCTTCGGGAGTTTTAGCGATCACCAACAGACCCGAAGTATCTTTATCGATACGATGCACCAATCCTAAACGAGGATCGGAGACATCGAATAAAGGATCATTTCTAAAATAATAGGCTAATGCATTGACCAATGTTCCTGAATAATTGCCATGTCCCGGATGCACGACAAGACCTGCCGGCTTATTCACAACCAGCACCTCTTTATCTTCATATACAATATTAAGGGGAATATTTTCCGGTATGATTTCCGATTCATAACGAGGTCTGTCCATCACTACCGAAACAACATCCAACGGTTTTACTCGATAATTAGACTTTACCGGATTCCCGTTTACCAATATACAATTAGCTTCGGCAGCTTGTTGAATTCGGTTTCTCGATGCATTCTCGATGCGAGCTACCAAAAATTTATCGACCCGTAGCAAATTCTGACCTTTATCCGCAACAAACTTAAAATGCTCATACAGAGCCGGAATTTCTTCATCCCCCGTCTCCAGTTCTTCACAGTCGGTCTCTATGTCCGTGAGCTTCTCATCCATTATTCCATCCACTCCTCTCCCACAGAATCTTCACTCATAATAATAGAGTCTTCTATAATTTCCGCCGTTCCATTTCCAACGAATAATTTCAATCGGGAAGATACGGGCAATTTCAATCCTTTCTCTACTGATACTCCATTATAAACGACATCCAACACAAGATCTTTATATTCCGAAGCTACATATTCGATCTCCGGTTGCGAAAGACCTATCCCTTCAAGAATAGCAACAGCCTGGCGATATGACATATCTCGAACATCCGGTACTGTAACTTTTCTGGGAAGATTAGAGTTTATCGTCAGAAAAACAATTCTATTTTCTTTTACAGAAGAATTTTCCCGAGGTATTTGTTCTACAACTGCGCCCCGAGGAATATTGTCAACATACACCGAGTCGATGACTTCACTACGCAATCTATAGCGAGAGAAAAGATCTTTTGCATCTTCAGCCTGCATACGTTTGACATCGGGAACCGTTACCGACTCCCCATGTCGGGTGTAAATATCCAAACCATGTAACACGATCCAAACCAATGCCACAAAAACTAATCCGATAAAAATCAAATGTTTAAGAATCGGATGATT
The DNA here is from genome assembly GCF_982245605.1 of Coprobacter fastidiosus. Taxonomy (NCBI): domain Bacteria; kingdom Pseudomonadati; phylum Bacteroidota; class Bacteroidia; order Bacteroidales; family Barnesiellaceae; genus Coprobacter; species Coprobacter fastidiosus. Next base: position 10,242 of record NZ_CEVCIF010000020.1, read on the forward strand.
TTTAAAAAACAGAATGATTTTTTTCACTGCTTTTCAATTATACATATTAGAATTGGCAAAGATAGATATTTTGATCGGTTTTCCAATCAAGCTAATTTATTTTAATAATCATACATCAAAACCTCCACGAAACAAAGAATTCCCGATTCATAACTTAAAAAATCTAATATGGTTGATTTTTGCTTCTAAAACGTTTACCTTTGCGAGCAATATTCTCCCGATGGAGAATAAAAAATATTCTAATCTGAAAATACTTTTTCAAATATGAAAAAAGGATCTGTCATATGGATTGTAGCATGCGCTATTCTTGTTGTCATTTTGGTAATCGCTGCATATTTTATTTACTCACAAAAGAAAGAGATGGAAGATTTCAAAACGCAAGTTGAAATCGAAAACGAACGGAAAGAACTTGAAAAAGAATATGCCGACCTCGCATTCCAGTATGACCAATATGAAGGTGGAAAAATATTATTGAACAACGACTCTTTAGTACAAAAGTTGGATGCCGAAAAAATGAAAGTCCAACGTCTGCTCGAAGAACTTCGTACCGTCAAAGCTACTGATGCCGCACGCATCAATGAACTGAAAAAAGAATTGGCTACATTACGAAGCGTAATGCGTAACTACATCATACAAATCGACTCCCTCAACTCCCTCAACAAAAAGCTGATGGAAGAAAACAAATCTGTCACCAGTAAATATCAGGCCGTAGCCCAAACTGCTTCTCAATTGCAAAAAGATAAAGAACAGCTCAGTCACAAAGTTACGTTAGCATCAAAATTGGATGCAGTCGGAATCACGGTTACACCGATCAATAAAAGAGGCAAGGAAACCAACAAAATCAGTAAAATCGAACAAATAAAGGTATGTTTTACCATTGCCAAAAACGTAACGGCCGAAGTCGGTGAAAAATATATTTATCTCCGGATTATGAAACCAGACGGGGATATTCTGGTAAAAAGTCGGGCAGATTTATTTCACTACGAAGATAAAGAAATCAACTTCTCTACTCGCAAACTTATAGAATATGACGGAGAAGAAATGAATTTGTGCCTCTATTGGAATGTCGAAGAATTCTTATATCCAGGGGATTATCGGGTCGATATCTTTGCCGACAATTATATGATCGGAAGCAAGTCATTTAGCTTAGAAAAATAACAATAGATCAACAAAATATTGTAGAACTGTCTGTTGCCGAAATATGAATCATATTTCGGCAACAATTTTTTGCTTCCCCTTTTATTAAAAAAGAATAAAAACAGAAAACTAACCGAAAGAAAATCTTGTTATGTTAATATTCACAATATATCTTTGCCGGTAAAAGATAGAGCTGTGAAGTCTCTATTTTTTTAACGCAGAAAGATTGTTTATGCAACAATTGCATATTTAAGAATATAATGCGAGATTTGAGAAATAATATCTAAACAACGAACAGAATGAAAAAATTAATTGTCCTCTGTTTACTCATCATTGGCGGAAGTAATGCTATCGCACAACAGGTTTTTACCCTTGACTCGTGCCGGAATATGGCAATAAACAATAACAAACAGATACGTATTGCCAACGAAAAAATAAAAGCAGCCGGTTATGAAAAGAAATCGGCATTTGCAAATTATTTGCCCGGATTCGATGCAGTAGGCAGTTACATGTATAATTCAAAAGAAATCTCTCTATTAAGCGATAAACAAAAAGAGCAATTATCAAATGCAGGGACAAATACATTAGCTCCTATAATGCAACAAATAATAGCTCAACATCCCGAACTCGGACCACAACTTCAACAATTGGGTGCTGGCATAATAAACTCGGTAAACGGAGCAGGACAATCTTTAGTAAATGCTCTGCGTACCAATACGACCAATATGTTCGGGGGGGCAATTACGCTTACCCAACCTATTTATATGGGAGGAAAAATAAGGGCCTACAATCAAATCACCAAATATGCAGAAGAACTGGCAAAAACTCAGAAGAACACAGCAGTAAAAGACCTTGTATTCCAAACGGACGAAATCTATTGGCAAGTGGTATCGTTGGTATATAAAAAGAAACTGGCCGAAAGTTATGTCAATCTTCTAGATTCTTTATACCAAAATGTCGAAGCAATGATAGCAGAGGGGGTTGCAACTCAATCTGACGGGCTGACTGTTGCAGTAAAACAAAACGAAGCACAAATCACTTTAACAAAAGTTTCTGACGGACTCAGCCTCTCTAAAATGCTTTTAGCACAAATTTGCGGATTACCGATAAACATGCCTTATACTTTAGCTGACGAAATAGAAGAGTTACATGAAGAAAACTTTCCAACTCCGACAAACTCCATCAACATGGATGAAGTATATGCCAACCGCAGTGAAATACAGAGCCTCACATTAGCGACCGAAATTTATAAACAAAAACAAAAAGTCGCGCTTTCCGCCATGTTGCCTAACCTTGCGTTGACAGGCAGTTACATGTTCTCCAATCCGAATGTTTTCAACAGTTTCGAAAAGAGAGTAGACGGATTTTTCAATGTAGGTGTAATGCTTAAAATTCCGGTTTTCCATTGGGGAAAAGATTTTTATAAAGTAAAAGCGGCTAAAACAGAAAGAAATATCGCTCTTTTGAATTTAGAAGAAGCTAAAGAAAAAATCGAATTACAAGTCAATCAGGCTACGTTTAAAGTAAACGAAGCAAATAAAAAACTGATTATGACACGCAAAAATATGGAAAAAGCAGAAGAAAACCTTCGTAACGCCCAAATCGGATTCGAAGAGGGAGTTCTTACGACCGATAATGTACTGGAAGCTCAGACTGCCTGGTTACAAGCCCAGTCAGAAAAAATAGATGCCGAAATAGACGTCCGCTTATGCGAAGTTTATTTGTCTAAGGCTATGGGATTAATGAAATAAAATAGGAAACGTAAAAAACAAACGACAATGGATACTCCTCAAAGAAAAAAAGAAAAAAGTCTGATCATCGGATTAGTCGGACTCATTATCGTGATCATCATTCTCGCAATGATCGGATTCTTCATGTTGAAACCGGGTGACGAAACCATACAAGGACAAGCAGAAGCGACCCAAGTACGGGTATCGGGAAAACTTCCGGGACGTATTGTCGAATTTATGGTGGAGGACGGACAAAGCGTACATAAAGGCGATACTCTTGTCCGCATCTTTTCATCCGATGCCGAAGCTAAACTCATGCAGGCTTCTGCTATGGAGAATGTATATAAGGCCCAAAACCAAAAAGTAGATAAAGGAGCACGCATAGAAGTAATAAACTCGGCTTATGATATGTGGCAAAAAGCAATAGCCGGACTCGATATTGCAAAAAAATCATACGACCGGATGCAGGCTCTTTTCAAAAAAGGTGTGATTTCTGCCCAAAAACGCGATGAAGCCGAAGCAAACTATAACGCAATGAAAGCCACCGAAAGCGCGGCAAAATCTCAATATGAAATGGCAAAAAAAGGTGCGCAAATCGAAGATAAAGAGGCCGCGGCAGCAATGTTGCTGGCAGCAAAAGGAAGCGTGGCTCAAGTCGAATCGATATTGGCAGACTCATACCTGACAGCTCCGATCGACGGAGAAATATCCGATATATTCCCTAACGAAGGCGAGCTGGTAGGTACTGGAGCTCCGATTATGAATGTTCTGAATCTGAATGACATGTGGGTTACATTCAACGTAAGAGAAGAACTCTTGCAGAACCTGACTATGGGAAAAGAAATACCGGCAATAATTCCGGCTTTAGGAAACAAAGAAATCACTTTGAAAATTTACTATATAAAAGATTTAGGCACTTATGCTGTATGGAGAGCGACAAAAGTAAGTGGACAATATGACGCCAAAACGTTCCAGATCAAAGCTCGTCCGACAGCTCCGGTAGAAAACCTGCGTCCGGGAATGTCTGTCTTGCTGAAAAAATAATTAGTTACATCCGAGTCCGCCATCTTTAACGGACTCTCAATACAAAAATTACATGCCAGAAAAAAAATCGGTTACAAAAATTCTTTGGGCAGTCATCATAAGAGAATTGCACCGGCTGGTTTCCAGACCGATATACATTTTCTGTATAATAATAGCACCTCTCATCAGCTATCTTTTTCTGTTAACTCTTATGAACGAAGGATTACCGGAAGAGATTCCTACCGCCGTCGTCGATCTCGACCATTCTGCAGCATCGAGAAATTTTATCCGGCAACTCGATGCAATGAGTCTGACACAAGTTACAGAGCAACCCAACAGCTTTACAGAAGCTCGAAAATCGCTGCAAAAGGGAGAAATATACGGGTTCTTAGTGATACCGGAAAGTTTCGAAGCAAAAGCTATGGCCGGCCGCAGACCGGAAATATCGTTTTACACCAATAACGCATACTACATACCTGCGTCTTTGTTATATAAGAATTTCAAAACGATGTCGGTACTTGCCTCCGGGGCTATCGTACAGCAAACCTTACTCGCCCACGGAGAATACGGATATGAAATTATGCCCCAATTACAACCTGTGCCTACGGCAGTACATGAATTAGGTAACCCTTGGATAAGTTATTCTGTCTATTTGAATAATACATTTATTCCGGGAATGCTGCAAATAATGATATTATTGACAACCGTATTCAGCATCGGAACAGAAATCAAACACGGAACATCCAGAGAATGGTTAGCTCGATCACACAATTCGGTCGTATTGGCTATTACAGGGAAATTACTTCCGCAAACCGTTCTGTTTTTTATCATGGGAGCATTACTGCAATCTATGCTCTACGGATACTGGCATTTCCCATTACACAACGGAATCTGGCCGATGCTGGCGGCAATGTTCTTGTTGGTTCTTGCAAGCCAAAGCTTCGGCGTTATCATGATGAGTATAGCACCATCGTTAAGAATAGGGTTGAGTATAGCCGCATTATTCGGAATCATTTCTATTTCGATTACCGGATTTTCATTCCCCGTGCCTGCCATGTATCCGCCATTTCAGTTATTGTCAAACATATTCCCGCTACGACATTATTTCCTGATATACGCAGATCAAGCACTGAACGGCATACCGTTATATTACAGCCGAATGTATTATCTGTATTTGTTCCTTTTTGCCATAGCTTCTTTACCGTTACTGAAACGACTCAAAACCGCTTTGCAAAATCAAGTATATGTCCCTTAGCAATAAGCAGGATAAAAAAGTATTAAGATGAAACTACAAATATTCGAATCGATAAAAACCGGGATACTGGATATCTGCTATATCTGGAGAAAAGAGTATGTAACGGTATTCCGGGATTTCGGAGCATTGATTTTTTTCTTTGCCCTGCCATTTGCATATCCGATATTATATGCTCTTATTTATAATACTGAAGTCGTACGGGATGTTCCGATGGTTGTAGTAGATAACGCCCGCACTCCGTTAAGTCGTGAATTATGTAGGAACATGGATGCAAGCCCGAATGCAAAGATCGTATCTTATTGCGCTAATATGGATGAAGCAAAAAAAATAATGTATGAAAAGAACTGTTACGGCATTATGCTCATTCCGGAGGATTTCAGCAAAAAACTTATGCGAGGAGAGCAAAGTCCGGTTATTTTTTACTCAGATATGAGTATATTACTTAACTACAAAGGATTTCTGATCGCTTTGACAGAAGTGACGATGGACTTAGGGTCAAAACTACAAGTCGCCGCATTAGGTGGTGCGACCCCCGAACAAGCTAAAATGGCGATGTCTCCTATTCCATACAGTTCTATAACTCTCTATAACCCCGAAAGCGGTTTCGCATCGTTTCTTATTCCGGCAGTCTTGATATTGGTTTTGCAACAAAGTCTTATTTTAGGAATCGGACTTTTAGCAGGGGGAATATACGAACACAAGAAATTGCATAGATATTATTCCAACCGGGAAATGATGCATAACAATATCATGCATATTGTTTTTGGAAAAGCGATATGTTATTATAGCCTTTACATTGTCTCCACAATGTATATATTACACGTAGTACCTTGGCTATTCAAATATCCTCAGATAGGAAACCAATGGGAAATATACGCGTTCATCGCACCATTTTTATTATCGTCCATATTTTTCGGAATGACACTCTCTATATTTGTAAGAGAACGGGAAACATCGTTCCTACTGTTTGTTTTTACTTCATTGCTGTTTCTCTTTATTTCAGGTATTACATGGCCACGTTATGCAATGCCCGAAATCTGGAAAATAATAGGAGCTATCATACCTTCAACATGGGGAATCGAAGGCTTCGTCCGCATGAATACTACAGGAGCTAGCATCAGTGACGTACATGATGCATTCATTAATCTGTGGATACTTACCGGAATCTATTTTATAACAGCATGTCTGGCATACAGATATCAAATATGGAAAGATAAAAAAAGAGGTTTCAGAGGAAAGATAGAAGAAAACTATCAAATATAAGAGGCTGTCTAAATCCGAAATAGATCAAAAAGATTACACACTTTATATGAAAAATGCCCCTAATATCGAGGGGCATTTTTCATATAACAAATAAAAAGCGAACAGTTTATTTGATGCGATGAGGCTTAACCCCCTCAAACGTTATTTTAACAGGAAGAATATATCCGTCCTTATCAAAATACATCCGGTCGATACACGTTTCTCTATGATTCTGATTGGTATCACCTAAAGGTCTGCGATGATAAACGATATACCATTCGTCTTTCCCGGGAATCTGAATCACCGAATGATGTCCGGCTCCGGTTGCTACATTATCATCCTGTTGCAATATTTTACCGATACGTTTGAAAGGACCAAAAGGAGAATCGGAAATAGCATAAGCCACGCTATAATCAGAACCACCCCAGCTACCTTCAGACCACATAAAATAATATTTGCCGTTTCGCTTCAACATAAAAGGCCCTTCTACATAATTTTCAGGAGTAACCGATTTATATAAAGTACCGTCATCAAACGGAACAATGCTCAACAAATCATCACTCAACTTTACCATATTGCAATGATGCCAGCCTCCGTAATACATATAATAAGAGCCGTCATCATCACGGAATACGAACTGATCGATAGGTTGTGCGCCATTCACGATTTTATCGATCAGCGGTTTTCCTAAAGCATCTTTGAAAGGTCCCTCCGGACGATCGGCAACTGCTACACCTATACCACCGTATTGGTCATTATTCTGAATATCATTAGCCCCGAAAAAAAGATAATATTTCCCGTTTGCCGAAATTACCGACGGAGCCCACAAAGCAAACTCAAGCCACTTTATATTCTCAATCGAAAGGACTTTCGGATGCTTAGTCCAGTGAACAAGATCTTTAGACGAAAATGCGTCCATATATGTCTGCACATTGTAAATTTGATGCACAGCCCGAGTTTTTTTGCCCGTATCCGGATCTTTTCCATCAGCAGTTACCAGTCCGGACAATGTAGGATATATCCAATATTCATCTCCATACACAATAGCTTCAGGATCGGCATACCATCCGGGCAAAATAGGATTTCCGCTCGTTTTTTTCTTCTTTTGAGGAAAAGCTAATACCGACACACAGCAAAAAAGAAATAAAAAGAAAATTTTTTTTGTAACCATAATTTAACCCGATAAAACAAAAAACGCCCTTAACGGGCGTTCTTTGTAATTAAATAAATTTTTATTTTACAGACAATTTATAAGTAGCTACATTACCCTTCGCATCGGCAACTTTTACCAAATAAATACCTTTTGCCATAGACAAAGTACTCAATCCGGCAGCCACCTTAGTTTGAGAAATATTCTGTCCTGCGAAATTATACACATCAACAGTCAACGACTCAGTAGCAGACTCGATGCAAACAGCATTTGTCATGCCCCAAACTTTTACACCTTCAATTGTTGCCGTAGAGATAGAAGAAGGATCATAGTCGGTATCCAAATATACACCATGGATATTCGCACCGGCATCGGTCCTAAATACCATATACAAATCATGCACACCTTCTACTTTTGATGTCATAGTTCCGGCAGTTTTCTTCGGAGTGGCCCAGTTACTTGTACCCTGAGCCTGTACTGTTGCCAATTTCGTATCATTTTCCAATACCGATAGATCGCTATAATCATCATGATCCAAGTCGATATAGAAATCGAACGTACTGCTTCCCAAAGACGCCTGGTCTGAAGAATGATCTACCAAAATACGAGTAAATTGTCCATTTTGGAAATCAACGTCAACAAATTTCAAAACCACACCATAAGAAGTATAACCGATATTAGAAGCCTCAAATTTCAGATCATCTGAACCGTATGCCATAAATTCAACGGTGTTCTCAATACCCCCCATCGAATCGAAATGCATGCCATAAGCGTTATCAGTAAGAGGTTCGTCTATCAACTCTATCTTTTCAGGTTCATCATCTTCTACTTCCCAAGGAGTTCCTTCAATCAATTGAATTTCTTTCAAGTTTGTAGCACCCGTCCATTTTACATAAAGATCATGCACACCACTGATATTTTTCTCTAAGTTTTTTGCCAATGTACCGTAAACAGTCCAATACCAATCACGAGCCGTCCATATTCTAGCAATCATGTTATCTTCACTATCCGTACCATCAATATAAATTTCAAGGAAACCATTCGGATTAGTAGACCCTCCATGAGTAGAAACCACAGCTATCTGTTGATATGTATTTCCATCTTTAAAATCTATCGACGGAAATTTAACAATCAACCCTTCTCCTGTATTTCCCCAAACACCATCATTTAATTTAGCATCTGGACATACTTCCGGATTCACAACAGAACCTGCACTTGCCGGAATTGAATAATAATCATACGTCGGATCAGGCATTTCCCCTTGTTCTTCTTCAGTAAATTCATTGTTATAGAACACGATCTTTTTCAGATTACCCTCACAGTTATTATAGCGCATATATACTTGATGCTTTCCGGTAGGCCAAGTAAAACCATCAGTACCTTCAGGATAAAAATTATACCGGTAAGTACGATAATATTGGAAAGCACCCGTACCTTTAACATCAATTTGCGTAAACAGCAAACCTCCGTTATCCGGATCTCCCATATAGAAATCCAATGTACCTTCCGTATCCGGATTTTCATGTGCAAATTCCGCACCATTAGCTACATAAGTCGTTCCGTCTCCAAAATCGATTTCTCCTAAACAAATCGTTGTCCCGGTTTTTGTATTTCCCAAACATTTGTTCACAACATCAAAACGTCCATCATTTATAATTTGCACACCGCTTTCTTCTGTCATCTTAATGACAAGGTCCTCAGCAGAAGCCGTTGCGAACATTCCGGCAAAAAGCCCTAATAAAGTAATTGTTCTCGTTTTCATAACATACAATTTAAAAGTTAATGTATATAATAATTAAGTTGTCTTTTGATTTTCGGAAACCGACTGCTTAAAACCGGTTTCCGAGCTCTCACTATTTCTTGATTACACGACCATACGAATGAACAGACTCCCCGTTCAATCTCCAAACATATATTCCCGAAGGCAAGTTATTTCCGGAAACAACCAATTCCCGATCACCATCATTCAGAAATATCATATTTCTATATACACAGCGTCCTGCAAGATCGAATAAAGTAATTTCTATATCTTGAGACTGTTTTATAGAAACGGGAATATATATTTCATTGACAAACGGATTCGGATAAGCAACACCGACAGAATTTTCAGAAATAATAGAGTGATCCACACCCGTGTAGTCAGCAGCTTCTTCTATCCTAAATTTCTGATTATCTTCCCCTGTCAAATCTCCTACAGATAACTCCGCTCCTTCGTTCATCGAACTATCCGAAATCTCGAGATATTTCAATGCTCCTTTTTGTACGATAGTGAAACAGCCGTCTCCTTGATAATACAAATTCCATTTTCCGTTATTCACGGTACAATCAAAAGGAAATTGACCGATCGTATTCGTTCCTCTCAAAACGATATTCAATCCGGAAGCGACATTCTGCAAACCGTAACATGCATCACCGGCGACGTTCAATCTCCATATCTCCGTATTGTCTCCGGTATATTCTTTCTGAATAATTTTCGTTCCGTTTGTCGTATTATTCGTTTTCAAAGCCAATGCCTTGCCACTATGTACCGCGATGATTTTATATCCTTTGCTTCTCTCTATTACAGGAATGGTCTCCGTATCTTCTTCGAAATCGTAATAGTCGAGATTCATTCCCCCATTCGTTATCTGTACCCGTAAATTATGAGTTCCTTCGGGTATCGTTACCCTTACCATATAATCGGCATAATTATCGACTCCGGATGTAGACTTCAATTCCATTGAAGAGAGCACCTCATCATCCAACATAACACAAATACCCTTATCCTGTCCTGAAGGTGTAGAATAACGGACAGTCATCTTATACGTAGCTGTTTTTTCGACATTTACCGTATAATTCAACCATTCTCCGGTAGTAGTCCAGCCGATATGATACCCCGATCCGCCGGCTCCCACACCGACATAATCACCCTCTTCATTTCGGTATGCACCGCCTTCATTAGAAGTCGCCATATCATAAAAACCGGCGCCTTGACCTCCTAAATCGAAATCTTCAGCTTCTATGCGGCCCGGAATAGCTAAATCTTTATAAGGTTTCTGTCGCTCTGTAAAATATTTTTTTGCCGTAGCCAACAAATCGCTGGCTTTCAGAAACACATATTTTCCGGGAAATTCGCTTTGCAAACGTTCCACAACACGGTTTATCGCAGCATATCCGGCGCCTCCCAATCCAGCCTGAACCATATATACTCCGGTAAATACAGGGATATCATTTCGAGCAGCAACGCCTTTCAAATAATTATAAATACCGTCTTCATCACTGCAAACTCCGCCTGTACCGACAACCGGCATACCGCACCAGTTATAGGCATCTTTGTAAGCCCCGTTTGTCCATGCCAAAGTACCGGTAACTCCTGTTTTTACAAAACCATTGTTATAAAAAGGTTGTGCAGGCCAACGTAATGAGGATGCCGTACTGAACATGCCGGCGGCTTTCAGATACTGTCCGTTCATTACACACCATGATTCATAATCATCCGGTTTATAATAAGGTTCTTGGATATATTGTACCCCCGAAGGACCTCCGATAAACTCATCATTATCGGTTCTATTCTCATAATAATATTGCAAAATGAACGGAGCGATTTCGGTCAAAGCCGGAGATAAAGTCATAGAAACAGGCACTTTTCCCCGTTCAGACTGTTTCCAAATATCCAATGTCCCGTTATGATTGAATTGAATATTGTCCCCGTCACTCCAATGCAATGCGACATATACTTTATTCGTTTCCGCATCAACAGCCACACCTTCCGGCTGACGTCCCTCAAATGTTTCAGAAGGGAACGAAGAATAATAACTGGCATTCGGGAAAAGATCGCTCACTACAAATCCGAACCCTTCGGGATTAGTCGTGAGATTAAGATCATCTCCATGCATACCGTACCCCATTACCACCGCATTTTTAGGATATCCCGGCGTATTTAATATTTTTTTAATAATATTCTTCCCCGTAGTCGTCTCATCATCCACCCAAAAAGCAAATGAGCGTGAAGCCACGGCATAATCATAAATACGCCAACCGCCATTTTTCCAATCGTCACGCAAGCCGATACTAAAAACCAATTGCTTGTTAAGTTTAGGCATAATTTCCTCTAACGCCCAATCATAAGCCTGAGTTATCGTGCTCCAATTATTCCGGATATCGACGATCTCCTTATCCCATCCGAACTCGGCAACCAACTCATCTTTAAGTTCTTCCGATACAGGCAAAGCATCTTCGGCACAAGCCATCAACAGCGCCATATTGAAGGTATAGTCATTATCCGAAAAATTACATATTACCAATTTATCCAAACGGTCTTTATACGATTTGAACAAAGTGCGCAATCCCCGATTTTCACCCGTAACGATAACACCTTGATCCGGACGTTTATATTTAACGTCTAAATACTTAAACCAGTCTAATTCTTTATCTCCGGTCGAAAGAAACACTTCCGCAGAATCCCGGTTAATAATTCCCTGAAAGATCCGACAAATATGAAGCGCTTCAGGACTTTCCGTCGCACCTCCTACCGAAACGAACACAGGCGTCTGCACCGGTTTCATTTTCGGAAAATGTACTCCGGAAATTTGAGCGGATATTCCACCCAAAACTCCGTAGCACATTATCAATATCACTAATAGTCGTTTCATGAATAACCTCTATTAAAGTTTAACTACTTGCTGTAAACGAATATCATCCGAAGACGATCCGACCATGAAAATATAATTACCCGAAGGCGTATAGAATTTTCTCTCCTTCTCATCCCAAAGACGCAACTCCTTTTTAGGAATAGATACAGATACCTGAGCAGACTTGCCTTTTCCTATATGTACACGTTCAAAACCTTTAAGCTGTTTTAAAGGGACTTTTATTCCCGATTCAGGGAAACGCACATACACTTGTGCAACTTCATCTCCGGCATATTTCCCGGTATTTTTCACCGTAAACTTCAAATTCACGGCATCATCGGAAACTTCACTCTTCAGGTTTTTATAATCGAAGCGGGTATAACTCAACCCATATCCGAACGGATACAAAGGTTTATTTTCAAAATACATATAAGTTCTGCCTTTCTGAATATCATAATCATCAAAAGCAGGAAGCTCATCAAGGCTTCTGTAATATGTCAAAGGAAGACGTCCTCCGGGATTATAATCACCGAACAAAGCTTCAGCAACGGCAGTACCGCCTTGTTCTCCCGGGTACCAGGCATTTAATATAGCAGGAATATTCTCATCAATCCAGTTAATCGCCAAAGAACTTCCGGCAACCAATACGACTACGGTATTCGGGTTAGCTTTATATGCTTCCTTGATAAACAGTTGTTGATCGGCAGGCAACTCTATCGTATATCTGTCCTGTCCCTCCCGTTCGATAGACTTGTTGATACCCAATACGGCAACCGTAACATCGCACTCGCGAATAGCCCGTCCGGCTTCTCCGTAAAGATCGAGTAAAGCTTTCTTCCCTACATCCGGAACACGCCAATATAATTTTGCCGTAGCCTCAGCTCCGTCATCGAAATATTCGGCAACCAGATTATATTTTTCGCCCTTATTCAGCTCGACCACTACACTATCGGTCTGTACCCCCCGATTGTGCCAAGAATCGATCAGTTTCTTACCGTTAAGATATAACCGGCAGCCGTCATCAGTAGCAAAAGCCAAAGTATATTTTCCCGATACACTCGGCACAAGATCTCCGCTCCAGCGGATCGACAACGGAGACTTCGGCAAGAAAGGATCGGGAGCTTGATTGGCCGGTTCAAAATTGATATTTTCATCGGTACGCACTTTCGGTGTTCCTTCCAAGTTCTTATTTCCATAATACTCAGCTTTCAAACCATTCGGAAAATTCGCTTTCGTAATCATCTCATATCCAGAAATCGAAGAAGACCACGGTGCATATACGATTTTCACATCATCCCCTACTCGATTTTTAATTCCTTCAAGAACAGATACCGGAGCATTCACCGGAGTACCGCTATAATCTCCGAATTCGCAATTCCCGGCATTAATGCCGACCACAGCGATCGATTTTACTTTTTTCGGATTTAAAGGCAAGAAGTTCTTTTCGTTCTTAAGTAATACAAGACTTTGACGTGCTGCTTCCAATGCTAATTGCCGATGCTTCTCACACCCTACGATAGAGGGAGATATAGCATTATACGGATTCTTTTCGGGATCATCGAACAGCCCCAGCATCATACGGGCACGTAAAACCCGATAAGCAGCAGTATCTATATCTGCATCTGTCACCATACATTGCTTGTAAGCATTCATCAAAGGCTCGATATATACATTGTCGCCGCATTCCAAATCAAGACCGGCTTTTATAGACAATGTCGCCGCAGCTTCGGGAGTCTTCACATATTTATGATGCGTCACCAAGAAACCCGGTCCTCCGCAGTCAGACACGACATACCCGTTAAAGCCCCATTCTTTCCGGAGAACTTGAGTCAACAACCAAGGGTTCAAAGTACACGGGACATCATTGATCGCATTATAAGCAGACATGATAGATTGAGCTTTACCCTCTTTAATACAACTTTCGAAAGCCGGAAGATAATATTCTCTTAAATTCCGTTCAGAGATATGAGGATTACATTCAAAACGGTTATGCTCCTCATTATTGGCTGCAAAATGTTTCGGAGTAGAAACAATTTTAAGGTAACGAGGATCATTACCTTGAAGCCCTTTTACAAAAGCAACCCCCAATTTGCCGGAAAGGAACGGATCTTCTCCGTATGTCTCAGGAGTACGTCCCCAGCGAGGATCACGAGCCATATTCACTGTCGGTGACCAAAAAGTCAGCAAATCGCTAAAAAAACCTTTCTGATCTTTACCCCGATTCAATTCGTTCCAGCGTCCACGTGCTTCATCTGAAATCGCTGTCGATATTTCATACAACAATTCAGGATTCCACATACTCGCCAGTCCGATAGCCTGAGGAAAAACGGTAAAATTACCCGGACGAACAACCCCATGAAGCGCTTCATTTCCATGATAATATTTATCGATACCTAAACGGGGAATTCCCGGAGATGTAGCCCGCAAAAGCGAAATTTTCTCTTCTACCGTCAAACGGGACAATAAGTCCATAATCCGCTCATGCTGCGGAGCGTTCATATCTTTATACAACTCCTTAGTCTGGGCAACAGCCAAAGAAGTAGTTGCCAGACAAAAAGAGAATAACAAGGTCTTTATTTTCAGATTCAAAATCATGATGTCAGTTTAAATTAAGGTGCGACAATTTCAATAACAGGAGTATAATTATACCGTTTCAAAGTCGAATTATAGCTACAGCTCGACAGAGCGGCAACACGGATATAATATTTCTGCCCGCTTTTCAAATTCTTGACAGTGTCTTCATATACCTTTGACTCTATCGAAGCATCTGTAGAACGGCTAAGCACTTTTGTCGTAGAATTTTCCTCTATGAAACAACTGTTATAACAGGAAACTACCGGATAGATATTGCAAAGCAATCTGGATTCGGAAATTGTTTTCTTACCGATAGTCATTCCTTCCGGAGTAGTAGAACGGCGGATTGTATATTTAACCGTAACCTCTGCCGAACCGGGCTCTCCATAAACAATCTCTTCTATATTTACTTTCAGGAACGGAGTCACCTTAAAATCATGCTTAGTAACACCTTTAAGATGTACTCGTTCGGCTTCTACCGGGAAAAACGGACCTTCTGTCGGCGTTACATCATAATCCCCGCTAAAAAGAGCTACATTACGGAATGTACCGTCAGCTTTAGCCCAAAACTGAAGCGGTGTAGGATTTTCATAAGAAAGATCCATCAATTCAATACGGCAGCCATCCGGCTGTTCGGTGTAAACCGGAGATCCGGTCTCAATATCGATCAAAGTCCCGTCGATACCCGCATCGGGAGCATCATAATTATCCAGTTGAAAACAAGATGTCATCAACAAAGGGAATATGGCAAATATCAAACTAATCTTTTTCATGTATTTACAATTTTATTTTTAAGGACTGTCTGAAAACTTCCAGACAGTCTTGTCATATTTCTATTATTTACTTATCTACCGACGATTAATAGCCGGGGTTCTGCTCGATACCCGGATTTAACTTTCTCTGATCGTCATTAATACGGATATAATATAAATAGGGCTTAAAATCATGTGCATTACCGACTTCAACTTTCTTGAATATCCAAGTCTTCTTATTAGCTACCCAATACGGATAAAGACCTTTCATCTTCTTATTGTTCATAACCTTATCGGCCTGACGCCACCGTTTGAGATCCCAGAACCGATGATTCTCATACATCAGTTCAACTTGACGTTCATTACGCACTACATCTACTGTAAGAGATGGAGCATCTTCTACACCTGCACGGTCACGTACGTCATTTAAATAAGTCAATCCATTAGCTACATAATCCGATACCCCCATCGTAGCCAATTCGGCTGCAGCTTCAGCATAATTCAGCTCAACTTCAGCATACCGGAACTCAAACCAATCCTGCTCACCACTCGTATGTTTAGGATCTTGTGTAGCATTTCCCTCATATAAGAATTTTTTAATATACAAACCGGTAACCGTCGATTCGGAATTACCTCCGACACCTTGCGCCCCGATTACATATATCGAAGTATCTTTCTGTGTTTCCGGATCGGTATAACTAATCTGATCGGTAAACGCACCCCCCTCTTTCAAGATCGTTACATTCTGACCGTTCATTTCGACAATTCCTCTTTTTACATCAATTATACCGCTTACATCTCCTTTTGCATTGGTCCACTCAGCACCGGGAATCAAAACTGTAGCATACAATCTCGAATCTCGTCCGTCGAAAAGATCGGTACGGTCTTTCACCTCAAGAATATTTCCATCATCCCCGACAATCCAACCCGAAGAATTGGTTTCAAATTCTCCCGACGTACCATCTGCCATCGGAAAGGCCTCTATCAAATCCAATGTTGGAGACAAGCGAGAACCATAACCTTCCGGATAACGGTATCCCCAAGGCTGATTCCATAAATCCCAGTTATGAGCTTTATCGGGATACTCATATTTCTTTACAAAAATCACTTCAGGACAATCTCCCTTGATCCAGAACATTTCCTGATAGTTTTTTGCCTTGTCTGCATTTCCACGATATAGAGAATATCCTCCTTCACGAACGACATCTACCGCCTTGATTACTTCTTTATAGTATTTTTCAGCTTTCGAAGGATCATCGAACCCTACCAATCCGTTTTTATCATACGAACCATATTTGGCTATAGAAGCGGCATAAAGCATGGCACGGCTTTTCAAAGCTGCTGCGGCATATCGATTGATTCGGTATTTTTCCCGAGACGAACGGGTCGGTGGAAGCATAGCGATTGCATTGTCCAAATCTTCCAATATAAATTCATACGTCGCTTCCTCTGTGCTTCGATTTACCAACAAAGCCGAAGGATTGGATTCGTCATATTCTTGAGGAACCTTTATAATAGGAACACCTCCATAACGTTTTGCCATACCGAAATAGTACCATGCACGTATTGCATATGCTTCACCCAATAATTCTTCTTTTTTTTCCGGAGCAAAAAGCGTAGATTGTTCCAATTCTTGTATCAACTGATTTACGTTACGCACATTGTCGTATGACCACCACTGATTCCATGCACCATTTTCCGTCGCCGGTCCGAATATTTCATGAGGCCATTCGCAGTGAATAGCTTCATCGCAACTCAGAGCCGGAACAAAGCATCCGGAAACCCAATTATTAAATCCGGATTCACTTCCGTAATTGAAATCTTCTATCGGAAGGCGGTTGTACAAAGTCGCCATGTAAGCCTCTATTCCGGCTTCACTACCGAAGATATCGTTTTCTGTAATTTTATTGATGGGCGCCAAGTCGAGAAAATCGCTACAAGAAATCGTACCGAAAGTAAGCGTCATGGCCAATGCCCCGTATATAATCTTTTTCATCATATCAGCCTTTAGAATGTTACGTTTACACCAAAATTAAAGTTTCTCATAATCGGATAACGGGCAAGAGAACCTCCGGGATTTTCAGGATCGGTATAATTCAGATCTTTAGAACAGATCGTGAATAAGTTAAACCCGTTAGCATATATACGAAGATTACTGATCCCGATTTTATTCGTCCATTGTTTCGGCAATGTGTAACCCAACTCAAGATTTTTGAGTCGCAGATAGCTACAATTATTATAGAAATATGTAGATTCTTGTCCGTAGTTTTGAGGATCTTGCAAACGAGTCGACGGATAACGTCCGGCCACCCACGTTCCCTCACTATCGAACGGTGCGGGATTACCTTCTGCATCGACTTTATGCCAACGATCCATGAAAATATCCCATGCTCCTCCGAACTGTAACGGACGGTCGGTCAAGTTAGCATTAAACATAGCTGCACCTTGGAATGTCACATTCAAATCGATACCTTTCCACTGTCCGCCAAGAGTAAGACCATAGTTCATCACCGGAGTATTCCCCCTAAGAAGAGGTTGTTTATCCCAATCATCGATAATACCGTCTTCATTATAATCGACATACATCAAGTCTCCGGGAAGGTAAGAATACTGCGTATAAAGACCGTCTAAAACCGGATTCCTGTAAATTTCATCCATACTGGAGAATTGTCCGCGAACATCATATACCCATTTGATATTGCTGTTTCGATTATTCTGATTATTGCGCCAATTATCATAAGAGTTTCCGGACGGAGTACTTTCGATATATTTATTACGAGCTAAAGTATAGGTAAAGTTTCCTGAGATATGATAAGTAAAATCAGCAACTTTCCCTTCATGCCCCAACACTAATTCAAAACCCGATTGCATATCCGAGTTGATATTCTCTTTTGCGAATGTAGCTCCGAAAGTTCCCGGAACAGAAACTATACGATTTGCCAACAATCCGTCACGATCACGGCGAAACAAGTCGAATTCAACAGAAAGAGCACCTCTCCATAACGACATATCGAAACCGATATTTTTTGTCGTAGATGTGTACCATGTAGCATCATAATTTGGTATCTGAGGCATTCCGACACCCGGAATAAGACCTTGATCTCCCAATACGTATTTATCACCACCCGGATAATCGAATGCCATCATCCACAAGTAAGCATCAGTGTTGTCATCCCCCATCTTACCGATAGAACCACGAATTTTCAAATTATCGATAAAGTCTACATTATCTTTAATAAACGATTCTTCAGAAAGACGCCAGCCGACAGAAAGAGACGGGAAGAATCCCCATTTCTTATTTCTGAATTTCGAAGATCCGTCTAAACGGAAACTTGCTTGAACCAGATATTTCGATAAAAAGTCATAATCTATACGTCCGACAAGCCCCATATTTGAGTTACGGTCGGCAGAACCGTTTACACTACGAGCATCATCTACCAATCCTGCGTAAATCTGATCGACGGCATCCATCAACGTATTACGGCTTCCGCTCAATTCAGAAGTTTCCCATTTACGGGTTTCGAACAATAATAAAGCTTTCAAATTATGTTTATTTTTGATCGAAGTTTCATAGTTCAAAGACAACTGTGTTGTCGGAGTCGCCGTGTTGCTGCGCCATTCTGTCACACTTGCCAAAGAAGATGTTGTTACTACATCATAAGATTTCGCGTCGGCATTGTATTTATAAGTTTTATACTGCTTCTTGAGCATCTTATCTGTATGATATTTAGGGTCATAAGCAATAAGTGCTTTTGCTGACAAACCTTTTACCCAAGGTATATCCCAACGCAAAGAGGCGGTTGCTTGCACTTGCAAGTTTTTGGTACGACGATATCCGCCATATTCCTGAGAACTTTTTATCAAAGCGTTCTTTTCATCATTATATTGATAGCCCAAATAATCGGGATTACCATTGGCATAAACTTCATAAATAGGAACTTGTGCCGAAACAGCATCGAAAATTTCACTGGGATAATAAGCCGGAGCATCCTTGTCGTCATAATATCCTCCTATCTGGAATTCGGCAGTCAATTGATCGGTTATTTTTGCCGTAATATTCGATCTCAGATTATAACGTTCATAATTCAAAGAATTCGCTTTCCACAATCCTTCTTCCGAGTAATAACCGATACTATTGAAATATTGTACCCGATCATTTCCTCCGGATATATTCATATTTATCTGCCATTGCGGTACCGTAGAACGAACAACCTGATCGAACCAGTTGACATTAGCATAAGGAGATCCCGAAGTTACCA
Source organism: Coprobacter fastidiosus (assembly GCF_982245605.1). Classification (NCBI taxonomy): domain Bacteria; kingdom Pseudomonadati; phylum Bacteroidota; class Bacteroidia; order Bacteroidales; family Barnesiellaceae; genus Coprobacter; species Coprobacter fastidiosus. Next base: position 29,974 of record NZ_CEVCIF010000020.1, read on the forward strand.
AACTCGGATCGTAAGTCGGAACTGTTTCTCCTCGATTAGCCATCGCTTCATTATAAAGTTCCATATAACCATAAGCATCTACGGATTTCGGGAATTTGGTAATATTCTGTATACCGTATGAAGCGTTCAATGTGATTTCCGGTTTACCCTTTGTACCACGACGGGTAGTAACCAATACGACTCCGTTCGCAGCTCGCACACCGTAAACGGCAGCCGAAGCATCTTTCAACACAGATACCGACTCGATTTCATTCGGATCGAGACGATCGAAGTCATCACGCGGAATACCATCTATAATAACCAAAGGCGATCCTAAACCACGAATATTAAAGCTGTTATCGTAACTACCCGGTTCGCTGGAATTTTGTTTGATGTTCAAGCCCGGCACTTTTCCTTGCAAAGCATTCGTTAAGTTTGAAGTAGTTACAGCCTTAATCTCATCCCGGTTAATAGATGCCACAGAACCGGTAATCTCTTGTTTTTTTTGAGTTCCATAACCTACGACAACCACTTCATCCAAGAGTTTGGTATCTTCTTTTAAAACCACGATCAGGTTATTTTTTCCCTTCACCGGAATTTCTTTTTTCTCAAATCCGACAAAAGAAAAAACCAGAGTAGCTTTATCTTTATCCGCTTTTAAAGAAAAATGTCCATCGACATCCGTAGCTGTTCCGACTTTAGAACCTTTTACAATTACACTCACACCGATGAGCGGTTCACCCGCACCATCTTTTACTACACCGTTTATCTCGGACACCTGTGCCATCAAAGACAGCGGCAGCCCTGCCAAAAACAGTAAAATCATCACTTTTAGATGTTTCATTGTATTTCAGATTTAGTATATAATAATTCTTGTTTCTTAACTCCAAAAGATTTTTCAGGAACATTACCCATTGTCAATTCCAAAACTCCTCCTTGCATAATATCTTCATGTGAAATCCAAGCTTTTTCATAAGGTTTTCCGTTCAGCTTGACCGACTGTATATACTTATTTGCCGGAACATTATTCAATGCAATAATTTTAAAGCTCTTTCCTTCCGGCAAAGAAATTTCAGCCTTGTCAAACAACGGAGAACCCAAAATATAATCACCTCCTGCAGGCACAACCGGATAAAAACCTAATGCAGAAAAAATATACCAAGAAGACATCTGCCCGCAATCTTCATTCCCTTGCAATCCATCCGGCTGGTCGCTATACATATTTTTAAGGATATAGCGTACTTTTTCCGCAGTCTTCCACTGTTGTCCTGCCAACGTATATAAATATGTAATGTGATGTCCGGGTTCATTTCCATGCGCATACTGTCCGATGAGTCCGGAGATATCTCCTGAAGCTTTTTCACCCATGGATTCGTTCAAAACAAAAAGAGAGTCCAACTTTTGTACGAACGCCTCTTCGCCTCCCATTAATTTAATTAACCCCTCGACATCGTGAGGGACAAGCCAGGCATATTGCCAGGCATTCCCTTCACAATAGTCGTCAGCCCGATGTTCCGAGCGGAAAGGATTAAAACCATCCCGCCAGCTTCCGTCAGCATTCTTACCCCGAAAAAATCGAACTGAAGGATCCCAATAATGGCGGTAATATCCCGCCCTTTCCATAAACAACCTATAATCATCTTCTTTACCTAATTTCTTCGCAACTTGTGCCACCGACCAGTCTGCCAACGCATATTCCAAACCTTTAGCAACACTTTCGCCTTCTTTATCTGCCGGTATATATTCATTTTCACGTACAAAATTCAGACCTTTATAATCGCTTAGCATCGACTGCTTCATGGCGTTATAAGCCTGCTCGTAGTTAAATGTATTATACCCCTTTAAAATAGCATCTGCAATTACCGGAACAGACTGTATACCGATCATTTCATAGGTATCCGATCCATACAAATGCCATACGGGCAAACATCCTTTCTGATCGAAAATAGCCAACATGGATTTCACGAAATCCGAAACCCGTTCAGGTTGCAGTATCGTATATAACGGGTGTGCAGCTCGATAGGTATCCCACAACGAAAATACCGTATAATTTTTAAAAGGTGCATTGGAATATACTTGGCGATCGGCCCCCCTGTAATCGTTATTTACATCATTAAAAAGTACCGGTTGCAAAAACGCATGATACATGCCCGTATAGAAAATACGTTTCGCTACCGTATCATTTGTTTCTACGACGACTTTCGACAACTCTTTTTCCCACGCATCAGTCGTTTGTGCGACAACCTGCTCAAAATTCCATTCCGGGATTTCCGAAACTATATTTTGTGCCGCATTTTCAATGCTGACCGGAGAAATACCTACTTTAACCTGAACATCTTCAACATCATCCGCAAAACGGACATTTGCCTTCACACCCTGAGCTTTCAAAGATTTTCCGGAAACCTCAGCCGTGTCATTTAATAATATAACGGAAACAGGCAAAGAAAATTTTGCTGTGAAGTAAATTTGTTGTACACCTTTAGACCAACCTGTTGAAAAACGATAACCGCTTACCGTGTATTCATCGGTCTGTTCGATAAAACTTTCCAATGTCCGGTCATCTCCATACCCGTTTTTCAGGTCGATCATCAATTGTTTTCCTCCCGGTTCTTTCGGGAAAGTATAGCGATGGTAGCCGACACGCTCTGTCGCTGTCAACTCTACCAAAACATCAGAATCGTCCAGCATAACCGAATAATATCCTACTCGAGCTTTTTCCCGATCGTGAGAATAATGCGAACCGTAACCCGAAGTAGGATTTTCCTGTGTCCCGGCTATTTTCTTCATTTCTCCGGTATAAGGCATGAACAACAAGTCTCCGGAATCGCAACACCCAGTTCCATTTAAATGCAGATGTGAAAAACCGATCAATACTGAGTCGGAATAGTGATATCCCGAACACCAATCCCAGCCTTTATTTATATTCGTCGGTCCTAACTGCAACGCACCGAAAGGTGCAGCTACCCCCAAAAAGGTGTGTCCGTGTCCTCCCGTGCCGATATAAGGATCGACCCAATGGGTAAGGCTCGTTACATTTTTGTCACTGCAACCGGACAATGCCAGAAATGCGACCGCCAGACATATACTCAAGAAATTTTTCATTATTAAACTATTATTTTTCATTGCTCAGCGAATAGGGAAAATCTTTTTTATCGATACCCCGTTTTTTATTGGGGACATTACTCATTTCATAATCAATTACGGCTCCTTGTTTTAACCGGGAATATGAAAACCATGTAGGAGTATATTCTTTCCCGTTTAGTTTAATACGTTTTATATACCGGTTTTCTTTAGTTACATCAGGAGCATTCAGTACTATTTTTTTACCATTTTCAAGAGTAACGGTCATTTTCTTAAACAACGGTGTTCCGATTACATATTGATCCGTTCCCGGACAAACAGGATAAAATCCCATAGCAGAAAATACATACCAAGCCGAAGTTTGCCCATTATCTTCATCACCGCAATAACCATCCGGAGCTGCCGTGTACATCCGATCCATCACCTCTCTTATCCAATATTGCGCTTTCCACGGCTCTCCCGCATAATTATATAGATAAAGCATGTGCTGTATGGGCTGGTTTCCGTGTGCATAATTGCCCATATTCATAATCTGCATCTCTTTGATTTCATGAATACAGAATCCATAATAACTGTCATCATATATAGGTGGAACGACAAACACGGAATCAAGCATCTGAACGAAAGTCTTCTTACCGCCCATCAGATCGATAAGCCCCTGTACATCATGAAAGACACTCCATGTATAATGCCAGCTATTTCCTTCTGTAAAAGCATCTCCCCATTTATAAGGATTGAATGGCGTTTGGAAAGAACCGTCCTGATTTTTCCCACGCATCAAGTTATGGCTCTTATCGAACACGTTTTTATAATTAAGACTGCGGTTACGGAAAAGCTCGATCTCCTTTTCAGGACGTCCTAACTTTTTAGCCATCTGCATGATGCACCAGTCATCATAAGCATATTCAAGCGTACGGGCGACATTTTCAGGAATCTTTACATCATAGGGTACATAACCGAGTTTGTTATAATAATCCGCTCCCCATCTTCCTGTCGACGGAACATCGGGATGTACTTTATCCGTAGCTGCCAATAATGCATCATAAAGCGTTTCACTATATTCTACACCTATTCCTTTTAAAAATGCGTCGGCAACCACCGATGCAGAATTATTACCGACCATACAGAAACGATGTCCGGGACTTGCCCATTCGGGAAGGAATCTGCTTTCTTTATAAGCATTCGCTAGCCCTGCCTGTATCTCTTCATTAACAGAAGGATACATCAAATTCAAAAATGGGAATAAAGCTCTGAAAGTATCCCAAAAACCGGTATCCGTATAAAGAAAACCTTTTTTTACACCCCCTTCGTACGGGCTATAATGAACAGGCTCTCCTTGTGCATTTATTTCATAAAATTTACGAGGAAACAGAACCGAACGATAGAAACAAGAGTAAAACGTACGATATTGATCCGTAGAACCTCCTTCTACCTGTATTCTACCCAATATATCATTCCAACGATCACGTCCGGACTTTTTAATTCTTTCGAAATTTCCGTCTCCCAACTCTTTCAGATTCAACCAAGCCTGATCAAAAGAGATAAAAGATGAACTTACTTTCGCCTGAACAGTCTGTCCTCGACGAGTCTTAAAACCTATAATAGCACCTACATGATTGGCTTCCAATTCTTTCTTTCCGGGAACGACCTTACTGTCACTCCAGACATCAGACGAGGCAAAAGGAGTATCGAACTCGATTACAAAATAATTTTTAAAGTCCGGAGTAACACCTCCCGAATTTTTCGTAGTATATCCTATTACCGTATTTTTTTCGGGGATCACCTCTATATAAGAACCGTTATCAAAGGCGTCGATCACAATATAAGAACTATCGCTTTCAGGAAATGTAAAGCGAAATGCCGCCGAACGTTCGGTCGGGGTCAATTCTGTCGTAATATCATGGTCTGCAAGATATACACTATAATAATAAGGTGTAGCAACCTCTGCTTTATGAGAAAACCAACTGGCTCTCTCCTCCTGTCCTATCTTATATCCGATAACAGGCATTAAAGAAAACTGCCCGTAATCATTTATCCACGGACTCGGTTGGTGGGTCTGCTTAAAACCTCGAATCTTATCGGCCGTATAAACATACGTCCAGCCATCTCCCATCTCTCCGGTCTGCGGAGTCCAAAAATTCATTCCCCAAGGTAAAGCAACAGCAGGATAGGTATTCCCTGTTGAAAGCAACTTCTTCGACATGCTCCCGACAAGAGGGTTGACATAATCGACCACTTCTGTTGCAAACAAAGAGGTAGTAAAAAGCGAAAATAAAATTGTCGTTAAAAAACTCTTCATGGCTCAATATTTTCTCTAAGCATAAATGTGTTACGAATATATTATAGTAATATAGAAAAGATCATTAATTTATCATTAACAGAAATGGTTCAACCCCGATTTAACAATAAACAAAGCCGAAATTTCTCTTTTCCATCATTAATAATTCATTAATTTTTCAGTTCCATACAATCTTTCTATTCAAAGGAATATATCCTATAACCCAATCATTTATAATACATTAAACATATATGATCATCTTTTTTTCTTATCAAAATAGCGAGCAGCAGATGCAGCAAGATCTTTCGGTAACAAATACTCATAAACACCCGGACGCTCTTTCTCTAACCGGTCTATTTCCCGCTTTAACTTTGCAATGCCTCCGTTCCTTCCATATTCGGCGGCAATCGGATATACATTTACAAACACAGGCTCATCCTCCTTTGCCTTGACCTTCATTAAAGCATTGTATAATTCACCTTCTTTGCGAATATGTTCTCCCTGATTCATAATGATCACCCCATTCTTATATGCGATGCCGGTTTTATCGTCACCATCGAATATCCCTTGCAATCCGGCAGTCTCGATAAAACGATCGAAACAATGACTTCCGAATGTGGCATGCCAAAAACAAGCTGTATGAAAACCCGCCGATGCAAGCCAACGGCGATTTTTCTCTAACCACGATTCATAACCCTCTTTTTGATAATCCCGACCATAAATAAACTGATATCCCGAAGGTCCGGCAACCAACTCGTCATTCTCGCTCTTATGTTTATAATACCACTCAAGTAAAAACGGATTGATTTCTTGCAAACCTGCCGCCATAGTAGTGCCGACCGGAACAGTTCCCCGCAACGAATCATTTTCCCACATTAGATACAAAGCATTCTGATCGAACTGAAGATTGTCCCCGTCACTAAATATGATACTGACATATATTTTACCGGGTTTGACCTTTCGGGCTTTCCCTTTAGGTTGATAAAAAGATTTATTCGGATAAGCACTCCAGAAACTTCCGTTGGCATAATAATCACTGACCACATAACCTATTCCATAATTATTGACTGTAGCCAACAAGTCATCTCCGCTTTTGGCATACCCCATAACGATCGATCCGGGGTTGTACTTACCTGCAATACAAATATTCCGGATAATTTGCCGTTCATCTTTTTGAGCGTCATCCAACCAGAAAGCAAATCCTCCGGATGCAGTAGCATAATCATACAAAGTCCAAGGAGCTCCGCGCCAATCATCTCTTAAACCTACCGAAAAAAGAATATTTTTATGACATTTCGGCATCAATTCGGCGATAGCCCAATTATAAGCAGCCTCTTTATTCACCCATTTTTCTGATAAATCGACAACTTCACCTTTCCAATTATATTTCTTCACCACCCAATCGGCATATTCTCGTGTCAACGGAATGCCTTTGTTCTGGGAAGAAAGCATCAAAGCCATATTCCACGTCCAATCTTTACAAGTATCCCATACATATATATAAGAGAACCTGTTCAAATATTTATCCAACAATGATTGCAGTCCCGCATTTCCGGCTCTCGAATCTCTATTCAGAACCGTATATTTCCGCTCCGTATCATTCAACTGACGAACATGATGATCTCCGAGAAATAAATAAACTTCTGCCGAATCCTGATTAATAATCCCTTGGATTGCCGTAGCCACCATTTTCGACAGCGCCGAATCCTTACGGCAATCGGCAACCCAAATTTCAGAAGACATTTTACACTTAAAAAATTGTCCTGATTCAGGAGCTAAGCTGCTCTCATATTTCGGCTTCGAAACACGGAGAGAACAACCGGTCAGAATAACAAATAATAAAAGTAAAGGGATTTTGTTCGTGCCTTTCATCTCAACTAATTTAAAAAACAACAAATAAATATCGTATGGCAAAAATATCCCCGACCTATATCTGCCGTCATTAATTATTCATTAATAAGAGAATGAATAAAAAATAACCGAGCCCTACTCTAAAATTTACAGAAACAGAAACGGAAATTATTCATTAATTTTCCCAAAAAGCAAAAAGCGGTATTCCTTTTTATTTTTTTGTTTTAGTCTTTTAAATATATTCACTACCTTTGTTGAAACACATTTATACATCAACAAAAGCCATGAAGAAAATTTTCATATTTTCTATTTTGTCGTTTTTCTTCCTTTTACATATTTCAGCAACGGATATCTCCTCCGGTTTAAATTTTGCATCCCATGAGGTAATCAAAGAAAAAAGGACTTCTTTATTGTTGAATGACGGTAAAGAATTTTACCTGCCCGAAGGATTTTCCTTGGATTTCGGATTGCGGTTCAGAACCGAATTACACAACTACGGATATATTTTCAGAATCATAGCTAACGATACGGTATGCTTTGATTTGGTATCCAATTATTCCGATGGACGAAAATCTTTAAGTTTTATCGAAGGAAACAGAATATTCACTCCCTTTAGCAGACAGATATTGGAGCAATACGAAAAAAACAGTTGGGTTACGGTTCATTTCGGTATAAACCCTAAAACAAAAGAAATAACAATATCGTTTAATGGTGAGGAGATCAAAATTCCATATCATTACAAAAAATTGTCTCGATACCGTTTTCAATTCGGATATTGCAGTCATCCCGACTTTCTTTCCTACGATGTCCCTCCCATGGCAATCAAAAATATACGCATTGAAGATCAAGAAGGTAAAATAGAAGCATACTGGCCGTTGAGAGAACATCAGATCGCAGAAGTATATGACTCGGTTTCTTGTAGATCTGCAATAGTACACAATCCCATTTGGGAAATAGATAAACATACGCAATGGGAAAAAGAACGATCTTTCGTTTCGGGACATTACACTCAAATTGCCTTCAACGAAAAAGATAACATACTTTATTTTGCTGATCAAAAACAAATTCTCGTTTACCACCTAACCGATAACCGCATAGATACAATCCCCGTACAATCGGGTAACCCGTACTATGTAAGCTCGAACCAGTTAATTTATCAACCTTCGACAAACGAGCTATGGTCTTATGACTTTGACGGTCCTATCATCTCCCGATTCGACTTCAAAACCCATAAGTGGAGTCAAGCCAATAAAGACACAAAGAACCCTATCCATACTCACCATAATTCCTTTATTTCTCCAAAAGATTCTAATTTATACATATTCGGAGGATATGGCGAATATCATTATAAGAATGATTTTCTCAAACTATATTCCGACGAATCGAAATGGGAAAAAATCGATATGAAAGGTTCGATTCCTCCTCGTTATCTGAGTGCATTAGGCATAAAATCGGAAAACTCTATACTGATATTCGGAGGATATGGCCATATCAGCGGATTACAAGAATTAGGACCTTATAATTATTATGATTTATACGAAGCAGATCCCTACACGGGAAAAATAAAGAAGTTATGGTCGTTGGATAAACAAGAAGAGCCTTTTGTCGTATCGAACGCTATGATAATAGATACTACCGAAAACTTATTTTACACACTTTGCTTCCCCAATAACCGGAGTAACAGCCATATTGTTCTGAAATCATTCGATATAAGCAACGGAAATTCCCGGACATTAGCAGATACGATTCCCTATCCATTCGAAGATATAAATGCATACTGCTCTCTATTTTACAGCAAGAAAGACAATAAATTATATGCCGTAACCATTTTTCACGAAAAAGACAAATCTCAAATATCCGTATATTCATTACTGTATCCGCCATTATCTACAGCGAGCATCATTCAACCGGCCCGGGAAAAGGCCGACCTTATGTGGTTATATATCGCAACGGCAATTATTCTGATTATAGGAACGGCACTATTCATAATATATATAAGAAAGAAAAAATCTACAGTTCAAGATTCGGTGATCTTAAATATGGAAGAATATGTTCCCGAAGCAATTCCAAATCGATCGGCAATATTATTTCTCGGAGGATTTCAAGTGTGGGACAAAAACGGGAACGATATAACCAAATCATTCACTCCGACATTAAGATATTTACTTATATTGATCATTCTCTACACACAGAAAAACGGAAAAGGAATTTCCAACTCTACCATGTGTGAAATCTTGTGGGCAGACAAAAGCGATGAAAGCGCACAGAACAACCGGCGGGTTACCATTCGGAAACTAAAAGTTTTGCTTGAAGAAATAGGAGGTATCGAATTAGTAAATACAAATACTTATTGGGCGACAAAATGCAGCGAACCGTTCTTTTGCGACTATTATACGGTTTTCGAGAGTCTGAAAAAGTTACAAAAACAATCAAAGGTTCAAGTAAATAAATTATATGACGTACTGCATCTCATCGCTAACGGATTACCATTGCCATATCTGAATCAGGACTGGGTCGACTCTTTCAAATCCGATTACGCCAATTATGTCCAAGATATGTTATGGAATATCGTACAATCAGGGAATCTGACAGATTTCAGACTCCTTACCAAAATTGCAGACATTATTTTCTTATTCGACCCTACAGATGAAAATGCCATACACTTAAAATGTAACGTACTGGTAAAAAATGGTAAAGTAGGACTGGCGAAGAGCACTTATGATGCATTCTGCTCAGAATATGAACAGTTATTAGGAACTCCGTATAATAAATCTTTTAATGATATATGTCATTAAGCATATCTTACTGACAAAATTTAAAGGGGACAAAAAATTTGAAAATGAATTTATTGCAATTAAAACGGATCATTCAACTTACCAACGGTGAAGCCGACATCGAAACACATGAAAAGGTTTTTCTTTTGGACTGAATGATGACCTACAAAGAGAATCAAGCAAAGTGCGGTAAAAAGGACGGAGACCAAATCTGGGTAACAATCCGCATCCTGAAAAATTTTGCCGGAGAACAAGCAACGATGGATCAGATCGATAAGACATTCTGCCTATTCGTTTGCCACTCCATAATCGACTCTACATCGGACAATCTTATTGCCTTTGCTTGCTGATTGTGCGACAATCCTTCCGATGGCGAATGTCGGTCAGAGTATTTAGACTCCCGAAATAAATTTCGAGGACACATAGCAAACCAAAATCAAAATAGTTTTAGCAAACGTCTAATGTAAGGAACAGCACTGACTGCCAAAAGTTTCCGATAAAAGTGTCACAAAATAATGTCATCATAAGGATGAAAAAAGACAAAATAAAAGCGATTATCAAGGTCATTGTATTTCCTTTATTTCATTGTATAATGCCAACCCTTTTGCCGTCAACAAATATTTCTGTCTCGGGTGATTAGGCTTGTCAGGATATAGCATCTTGAGAACCCCGGCCTCTAAAGCGAGGTTTATATAGTTCTCTAAAAATGTCGGACGATGTTTCAGACCGACTTTTTCCATCAATACTTTTAACGATAACTGTTCGCTTGACAAAGCTAACAACAAAGCGCGAACTTGTTCGGGTACTTGTACGGCAGGTTGTTCGGTACTTGTATGGTCGATATGCTGTACTTGTTCTACAATCAGCCCTTCCGGAGCATTAACCAGCATATGTCGATTTCGCAATTCATTAGTTTCACCCAATAGAAGATTACGAAAGAACCGTTCCAAATATTCAGAATTACGCATGATACCTTTTTGCACGTTTTGGTAATTTGCACGTACCAGCGCATTACGGAAATACCACGAATGATTGGCGAACAAGTCGTTTGTTACGTCAAAACCCATAGAACGTAGATAGAGAATCGTGAACACGGCAGTCGTTCGGGTATTTCCCTCGCCGAACGGATGGATTTGCCATAATCCCGATACGAATTTGGCGATGTGTTTCACGAGCCCGTTTTGATCCACTTTGGAATAGTCGAATTGACGTTCTTGCTCCAAGTCGTATTCGATCGCTTTTCGGAGATCGGGCGCGGAAACATACAACACCGTATCACCACGCAGCACCCATTCCTTTTTGGTAATGTTGTAATCGCGGATTTGCCCTGCAAATTTGAATATTCCGTCAAAAATTCGACGATGAATCGATGTCAGCCCAACAAGAGTAAAGGCAAAGGTTTTCTCGGTAAGAAGTCGGCGGATGTTGGTCGATGCCATATCCGCCTCATGCATTTCCGTATCTTCGGGTGTATGTGTTATTTTCGATTGATAATAGCTACGAATAAGCAGTTCGACTTCGTCGATTGTAATCTCGCCCTCAATATCTTTACGTGCAGTCTCAATCAAATAGTCGGAAGGCTTCAAGCCATCGACAGCCTGCAACCCTATTGCGGTCTGCCATGCATAACCCTTCTCCCGCTTCTGTGGCTCGCCTTGGCGTATGTATTCGTCAAAATTAATCATATTTCAAATCATTTTACTCCTAATTTATTACACAATTCCTCGATTGTCTCCGTGAGATATGTATAAGATTGTGGAGCGGCAATATTATTATCCAAGCATATTAACGATTTCGGTGTCTCTAATCTGGCAACATAACGGAAAAGTATTACCAACGTCTTTTTCTCCAGAATCTTCTGTAGATCCGAATAATTGTAGACGGTTCTCTTGGCAATGGCAGGAAATACTTCGTCGATATTTTCTGAAGATAGAATATCCTCGACTATAACCCATACATTGTATGGATTTACGATCTTTACTCCTGTAAAATAGAACAATATCACCTTTCCGAATGGATTTGATTCGAGAATGACATAGATAAGCTTTTTTAATGGTATTGCCTTGACATGAATATAAAGATTGATCTTTCTCGAACAAAGAACCTTTCATGCTGCTGAAGTCCGGGAACAAATCTTCATGGTATTGCGGTCGAATAGGAATATAGATACAGATTGCGGCAACATTACTGTCCCCATCTTCGATGCACCAGCATTTACGCTTATCTTCTGCACACTTTTGAAACCTCTCATCGAATCCTACGTATGATTGGCGTAATGACTCGAAGAATGGTTGATTCTTGTCTCGATTAATGTCTTCAAACTGCATCGGATGAATATACAGACAATGGTGCTGCTCTGCGGAGAGTTTCCGCAGTTCAGCAAAAGAAGAATCGAGTATTTTGCTCGTATCTTCTAATGGAATGATAATGTTTGTATCTAACAATATATTCATCCGATAGTTACTTAATTAGACAGCATTAATCAGTACACGTATATTTTATATGCAACATCATAGGTTTTGTTTACTTCATTGTCCTGTGTATAATTGTTGAACTATCTCTTATGGGATTAATTTTATCTCTTTATTACGAATAAGACATGATACAGCAGGATAGATTTTGCCTTTTTTGTCTGTTCGTTCAATGATTCGGTTCTATAACTCGACAATGGCATCTTGGCTGAACTGCTCCAGACTGTATTCGGAATCTTTAAGGATATCGTATAGTTTCATATGTTTAGGCTTATTTACTGTTGATTAAATCTTTCGGATTAACTTGTAGAATATTTGCAATTTGGAATAACACATCCAAACTCGGCTGACGTCTGTTGCAGACATAGGAATTAACGATACAAAAACTCTTTCCGAGTTTCTCCGCCAACCATGTCTGCTTGATGCCTTTTTCTTCAAGCACCTCTTTTATACGGTTCTTTGGTTTATTCATGTTTAATCCGTTTGATATTTGCCTACAAAGATATAAAATACAATGCAATAAAAAGATAAAACAAGATAATATTACAATCGTTATTATCTGTCTGATACCGAACTTAGTTGTTTAATAGTTTTCAGCCATTCGTATAGGCTTCAAGAAACATGAATTAGCCCAAAAGTCGTATTGTAGCCAAAAGAGAAATACAATAAAACTTTCTCTCTTTTGGCTGCACCAACTTATTCATAAATAGTCGAACGATATTACTTGTACAAGAGGTAGGTAATCGGAAGATAACCGAGGAAAATATTATAAATACGACCAAGTGTAAGAGATGAAAACATGTGAAGCGTAAAAAAACAGAAAATTGCTTAAATTGCCAATTTTATTTCTTTGATCTATTAAATATCCCATTATTATATTGATATTTAGCATGATAAATATAAATACAATAATATTCCCCAGATTCTTAATTTAATTTTCAATAATAGAAAAGCACGGAAACAATCATTTTACTATATTTGCACCGTTCTAAAAATAAACAAAATGGACGATTATCATTCGGAATATTAACGCAAGGGTAGGATTTTATACAAATTCTACCTGTAAAAGTATGGGAGATTTGTATATGAAGACTTATCTGAACGGCATAAAACTTATGCCCGAAAAAATCTGGATGCCTAATTATTGGATCAATATCGAACAACCCGACAAGATCGATATCGACTATCTGCTTAACGAGCTCAATGTTCCCGAGTCTTTTCTGAAAGACATAGAAGATCCTGAAGAAAGGCCACGTATCGAATACGAGGACGAATGGCAAATGATTATCCTTCGTATCCCGACAAAAGGCCATGATACCGGATATGCCTACACGACAGTTCCTTTAGGCATTTTCTTAAAGAACGACCTGATCATCTCTGTATGTTTTTACAAAAATGAAATGATAGGGGATTTTATCCGGTATAATCAACGTAAAGAGATCGGATTCAATAATCCCTATGATCTGGTGCTTCAACTCATATTTTCTGCGGCAGTATGGTATATGAAGTATCTCAAACAACTGAATATCATTATAAAGGAGAGCGAAAAAGAATTAGAAAAATCTATTAAAAACCGGGAGCTTCAGGCGCTGTTGCAGATAGAAAAATGTTTTGTCTTTTTTATAACCAGCTTAAAAGGGAATACCATTCTCCTGCACAGGATCAAACACGATAAAAGGAGCAGTAAATACATCGATCCCGATCAGGTCGAAGATGTGGAAATAGAAATGAGACAAGCTCTTGAGACCTCCAATATATATAGCGACATCCTTGCCGGTATGATGGATGCATACGCTTCTGTGATCGGAAATAATATGGGCGATATCATGAAACAGCTAACCTCAATCTCCCTTATTCTCATGATTCCGACCCTCATCGCAAGTCTATATGGGATGAACGTACCCAACTCGTTACAAGATAGTCCGTATGGCTTTCCCATCATTTTAATAGCATCAATCACTTTATCGACTTTCGGTGTATGGCTATTCCGTAAACGTCGTTGGTTTTAATGGTTATTCTGAAGTTTTTCTTGTTCAGAAAAACTTCAGATACTCTTTATTCTTGCACCTTAGAACCTGTCATCCAAATTTTACAATCGCATTACAAAAAATAAAAAATTCAAATCCTTTACACTTTCTATGTAAATATCTTTCCTTTCTTATTTATATATACTAATTTTGATACCCTTTTTCTTTCAGAAAGATAAACGATACCTAACAAATATAAATATGAAAAAATTTTTACTTTACTCCTTTTCGTGGTTATTGTTTGCAAGCATGTTATCCTTACACGCCCAAGAAATTCCCACAGGCTATTATGACAAAGCTATAGGAAAAAGCGGAAAGGCTTTGCAAGAAGCATTATCTACGATATTAAATAACGGAGCTAAAGATGTCGGATATGACGGACTATATTCCGTTTATCGAACTTCGGATAACCGAAACGGAAAAGTATGGGATATGTACTCCGACATAACAGATTTTTCTTTTAGTAATACATGCGGGAACTATAAAAACGAAGGAGATTGCTATAATCGGGAACATTCAGTTCCGCAAAGCTGGTTTAATGAAGCTCGTCCTATGAAATCGGATGCATGGCTGGTATATCCGACAGACGGGAAAATAAACGGATACAGATCAAACAATCCCTTCGGAGAGGTCGGCTCAAAATACAGTTCTTCGGCAAACGGTTTTTCTAAATGGGGGACATCCGCTACTCCCGGGATAACCGGAACGGTATTCGAACCAAACGATATGTATAAAGGGGATTTTGCCCGTGCCTATTTTTATATTGCCACCCGATATGCCGATAAGTGCGGAAACTGGCAAAGTCAGGTATTCAGTTCTTCATTTCCCCATTTAGCCAAACCGACTTTGGATATGATGCTCCGCTGGCATCAAAAAGATGCCGTAAGTGAAAAGGAAATAGTCAGAAACGATGCTGTTTATAATGAACAAAGAAACCGAAATCCGTTCATCGATTATCCCGAACTTGTCGATCTCATCTTCGGGGACAGGACCGACGAACCTTTTAATCCTGACGGAAGCGAACATCCTTATCTGATTTCTCCATTAAGCGGATCGACAATAAACATTGGAACTACATTGTTTAATCACTCCGTCAGTAACAATATTCTCATACAAGGGAAAAATATCGAGAATGATCTGACTCTTACTCTTAGCGGAACAGATGCAACACTCTTTTCTCTATCGGAAACGATTGTTTCCGCATCGGATATTAACGACGGGAAACAGATAACCGTAACCTATTTACCGACAGAAGTCGGTCTGAATAACGCGACATTGACAATATCGGGAAAAGATTTGGCCTATTCTACACAAGTTACCCTAACCGGAAAAGCGATAGATGGATTTGCGGCATTAGACCCGATAAATATTACCAATAATTCTTTTACCGCACAGTGGAGTGCGGCCAATGGTGCAACCGGATATTTGTTGGATGTCTATTATTTAGATAATACATCTTCGGGAGAGGAAGTCACGGTATTAAATACGAATTTTAAAGAATTGACTCAAATCCCTAAAGGCTGGGAAACTTCCGGATTTGCTGCGATAGAAGGCGATAACGGTGTACGCCTGGCTTCGGGAAGTAGAGACGGATCTATCTCCACTCCGGCTCTCGACCTTTCGGGTAATGAGACTTCATTATATATAAAAGCATCTCCATATAAAGGAGCTGCATCACTATATATTTATCTGGACGGTAAAAAGATAGACGAGCTGAATGTCAGCAGCCAAATAGAAAAAAAGATGCCGCTACCGGCCGGCACATCATCTTCGGTAATAAAATTAGAAGCCTCTTCGGACAAACGTATTTATGTTGAAGAAATCATCATCAGTAAAGGAGGCGGATACAAAGAAGTACGAGTAAACGGTTATCCCAAACAAGTAGGAAATACCCTTTCCGAAACAGTAACAGGGCTTACCCCTTCTACAGAATATTACTATACAGTTACGCCTATCGGAGGAACAGCTTCGAAATCGAATGAAATCAAAGTAACGACTTCCGATGACCCCGCAGCTCTTCCCGACATAACAGATATTAGTTATTCTGTTATATATAGTAATGTAAACCGACTATATGTCTCTAATGCCCCGGCAAATACGAAAGTATATGTATTTACCATAGACGGACAATTGATTCTGGAACGCACTTTACATGATGAGAATCTTGAAGAATATACAATCGACACGGCAGGTGTTTATATTGTAAAAATAGTCTCACCGCAAGGAAGTAAAAGCAATAAAGTTATTATCGAAAACTAAATTTTTCATTTTATGAAAATCAAATATTTTGTTTGCCAAAGCATAATATCATTATTTTTTACTCTCTCTGCATATACTCTGTGGGCACAGATTCCTAATGGATATTACAATGCAATCGAAGGTAAAAAAGATAAAGATCTGAAGACTGCCTTATATCAGATTATCAGTAATAATGGATTCAAAGTTGTCGGATATAGCGGATTGTGGGACGCTTATAAAGACACAGATGCCCGTCCGGACGGAAAAGTTTGGGATATGTACTCAAACACTTCGAATTTCACATTTGTAACAGATCAAGATAAAGGTTCGGGAGGGACAATAGAAGGCGATAAATATAATCGTGAACACTCATTTCCGCAAAGTTGGTTTGAAAAAGCCTCAGGGGACATGAAATCCGACTTATTCAATGTTTATCCCACTGATAAACTCGTTAATAATAAACGAGGTAATTATCCGTATGGAGAAACCAATGGCGAGATCTATAAATCCGATAATGGTTTCAGCAAATTGGGGGCATGCTCCTTTCCCGGATATTCAGGAACTGTTTTCGAACCTAACGATCAATATAAAGGTGATTTCGCCCGTTCCTATTTTTATATTGCAACATGTTATGAAGATGTATTTCCCCAATTCGGAGGAGAAATGACTGCCGGAAATTCGTATCCCGGTTACAAAGACTGGGTAATCGATCTTTTGTTGAAATGGCACAGAAACGACAACGTAGATTCGAAAGAGATCGACCGGAACGAAGCCGTCCAAAAGAAACAACACAACCGTAACCCGTTTATCGATTATCCCGAACTCGTTGAATATATCTGGGGAAACAAAAAAGGTATAACATTCAATCTGCCGACATCGACAGGCAAAACAGATATGAACACCATACATATCGCTACCAGAGAGGAATCAATAATCATTACGACTTCCGTTCCCGTACATGTTTTTCTATATAATACTTACGGAACTTTGATACAATCCCAAAACGGACAAGGAGAGATACATATACCGGCAAATCGATCAGGTATTTATATTCTGAAAATCCAAAACGACAAACACATCATTACACAAAAAATAAGACTTTAACTATGAACAGTATGTTCTCGAAAGTAAAAATTTCTTTTCTACTTTTTCTCGGAATATCTTTACAATTAGGGGCACAAATTCCTGACGGATATTACGATAGTGCATTAGGGAAAAAGAAAGCCGAACTAAAAACGGCCCTACACAAAATTATAGGAAAAGCCGATGTCTTGGACTATGGCAGCGGAGCGGGTAAAACTTGGTCCGGTTTCGTTCAAACGGATGTCGATGATGAAGGTTATTATGTAGATATGTATTCGCCCAACCGAGTAAAAGCCAACGGAAACTCTGCCGGATCGGGAATGAATATAGAACACTCTTTCGCAAAGAGCTGGTGGGGAGGCACAAAAAATCAAGCATATAAAGATATACAGCAATTAAGACCGTCCAATTCAAAAGCCAATTCAAGTAAAGGAAGCTGGCCTATGGCGATAGTCGATGGAAAAACGACTTACGATAACGGAGTTATCAAAGTCGGGAAATCTTCAAGTCGTCCCGGCGGCGAAATAACGGCATGGGAACCGAGCGACCAATATAAAGGAGATTTTGCTCGCATTTATATGTACATGGTTACTTGTTATGAAAATTTCAGCGAGAAATGGACAGGAAACTCGGTAAACCAACTCGATAATAACACCTATCCTGTTTTTGAGGATTGGACAATAAAAATGTTATTGGAATGGTGTGAAAAAGATCCCGTCGATGACTGGGAAATAGCCCGGAATGACAAAGTCTATAAAATACAAGGAAACCGGAATCCGTTTGTCGATCATCCCGAACTTGCCGAATATATCTGGGGAGATAAAACAGACACGGAATGGTATCCCGAAGATAATAATGAACCGGCAATTATTTCTCCCAAAGATAAATCGGAAATCGACCTCGGCATGACAGCTGTCAATTATCCTTTATCCCGGGAATTATTAATAAAAGTTCGTAATCCCGAAGGGAATATTTCCTTATCGGTAAGCGGTACGGGATTTTCTGTCTCCCCTGAAACGATCACGGCAGAAGAAGGAAAAATCGGGAAAAATGTTACCCTTGCCTATACTACGGCAATAGCAGGACGGTCAGAAGGAAATTTAACCGTTTCTTGCGGATCTTTGATTGCTAATGTAGATCTGAAAGCCGAAGCCGTCGATGGTATTCCCGCTCTTCAAGCTACGGACATTACAAAAAATTCATTTACGGCAAATTGGATAAATCCGGCACACATACAGGATATATCTCTTACGGTATATCAAACCTCATCGGGTTCTCCTCTTCCGGGATTTCCGAAAACAGTCGATGAAAATACGACAAAAATGGAAATATCAGGATTAACACCTGACACTGAATATAGTTACAATTTATCCGGAGGAGGTTTGACATCCAATACGGTTACAATTCGGACTCTGCCGCTAAATCCTCATATAGAATATAACTTAGAAGACGGAGACCTGCTTTTTACGACAATAACAGGTTATGCATCAGACAGCAAACGCATACGAATATCCGGAACAGACACTTCGCTCCCATTGCAAATAAATACAGAAAGTCCGTTCGAATTATCTGGAGATCAACAAGAATGGAATACACAACTTGTCCTTCCTGCAGAAGGCGGATTAGTTTATGTCCGGCTATCAGCTTCAGAAGTACCGGGAAATTATTCTGCCGATTTAACGATATCCTCATCCGAAATAGAAGAAGAAACAGAACTTTTATCCGGAGTTATCGAAATAAAAAAAGCATTTTCCGAAACTTTTGAGAACGGAACAAAAGGTAGCTACAATAATGGAAATGTCGAATGTTCAGCTACAGAATGGTATATGGAAAATTCCCTGATCGGAACTCAATCGGGAGATAAAAAGAACGGGGAACAATCGGCTCGCATAAAAGGGTCGATCGAAATGGCCAAAGATAAGCCGGGAGGTATCGGAATGATTTCTCTATACGGGGCAAATTTCAGTAGCGATAATGACGGTAGTTTCAGCTTGTTTTACTCAACCGATCAAGGGACGACTTGGAAAACCGTTCAAAAGTCGGAAACATTGACGAATACACTGCAAAAATTTACATACATAGTTAACGAGCCGGGTAACATCCGAATCAAAATAGTGAAGGATAAAGGTAACCGCATCAATATAGACGATATAGAGATAAGCGATTACGATAATCCTGACGGAATTACTCGGATCGAAAATTCTTTCTTTAAAATATATAGCTTTCAGAACGAACTGATCATCGAATCTCTTCAAAAAAGCATCTTTGCAATATATGACATTACCGGTGCTTATATAAACCGATACGAAGTAAACGGAAATATTCGCATTCCCCTTTCTGCCGGAGTATATTTAATAAGAAATCTCTCTGACGGAAAAACTATAAAAATAAATATAAACCGATAAACTCTGTTCTGCAAAACTAAAAAGAGGAAGCCAAATAATAATCGACTTCCTCTTTTCTTTTTACAACACTCACACATTATCTTTCATAATGGTAATCTCTCAATCGAGACTGCAATTGCTGACGCGTCATATAGATACGGCTCTTTATCGTTCCGATAGGCAAATGCATTTCATCGGCAATTTCCTGATATTTATAACCGGCAAGATAAAGTGAAAAAGGCACACGATATTCTTTCGAAAGATTATCGATCGCTTTATTTATTTCTTTGACATTATATAAAGATTCAGGTGTATCGTCCGAAGGACCATTTGCAACAGATTTCATTATTGTTTCGTCTTCATTATCATAAACCGTTCTGCGATTGACGTTACGGTGATAATCATTAATAAAAATATTACGCATGATCGTATACATCCACCCATTCAGATTTTCATAATGAACTAATTTTTCTACATTGCTAAGCACTTTAAGAGAAGTTGCTTGCAACAGGTCTTGAGCATCATCCCGATTCATGGTCAGGCTATAAGCAAAATTGAACAAGCTCTTTTGCATCCCGATTAACAGACCGGTCATTTTTTTTTCGTCCATATTATTATCTGTCTTAAAAAATTAAACATTTGTAATCCATTTCCCTTTTGGATGTTACAAATGTACAATTGAAGTTATAAGTATATTGTAAGTATTATAAGACAGGGTATAAAGATTTTATAAAGAAATTATCAATATAAATAAATATGCAACATTACCCACTATTATGCACATAATAATGCAAAAACAGTTATACATATAACAATAAAAAGATACCTCTTTTAATAACAGATTTGCTACAAGAAAAAAGCGAAAAGAAAATGAAAATAAAGTTCCTAAGAGCTTGTCCAATAAATATTACGAAAATCCATGAGAACTGAGAACAAAGTGTAAATAGAAACTCAAAAAAAAGGTTGCCTGCAAACAGACAACCCTTTCATATTTTTACAGAAATAATAAGTTATTTCAATTTTGCCAATGCCTCTTTTATACGACGTAGAGCTTCTACCAAGTTTTCGTCAGAAGTCGCATACGAAAAACGCAAACACTCGGGTGTTCCGAATGCAGCACCACCGACTGTTGCGACATGACCTTCTTCTAACAAGAACATTGCCAGATCTGCTGCATTTTCTATTTTACGGTCTCCAAAAGATTTTCCAAAATAGTAACTTACTTCAGGAAAAAGGTAAAAAGCCCCCTGAGGAACGTTTACCTTAAAGCCGGGAATCTGTTTTGCCAGATCGACAACCAAATTACGACGACGTTCAAATGCCTTGCGCATCTCTCCTACACACGATTGATCGCCTGCAAAAGCTGCCACCGAAGCTTTTTGGGCAATAGAACTCGGTCCGGAAGTGTATTGACTCTGCAACTTATTGCATGCTTTTGCCAACCAAAGAGGTGCAGCAATAAAACCGATACGCCATCCGGTCATTGCGTAAGCTTTCGATACTCCGTTTATAATAGCTACACGATCACGGATATTTTCAAATTGGGCAATACTCTGATGCCCTCCTATATAATTAATGTGTTCATAGATTTCATCAGCCAATACAATCACCCGAGGATATTTAGCCAACACGTCGGCTAAAGCTTTTAATTCGTCTTTCGAATAAACGCTTCCTGTCGGATTGGACGGCGAACACAAGATCAATGCTTTAGTCTTAGGTGTAATAGCAGCTTCGAGCTGAGCGGGCGTGATTTTAAAATCCTGATCGATACCGGCTGTAATAATCACACTTTTACCTTCGGCAAGCTTCACCATTTCTACATAGCTCACCCAATACGGAGCTGGAATAATCACTTCATCTTCCGGATCGATAAGGCTCAATATCGCATTACAAATCGATTGTTTTGCACCGTTCGAAACGACAATCTGGTCGGGAGTAAACTCCAGCGCATTTTCATTTTTCAGTTTCGCACATATAGCTTTACGCAGATCCATATATCCGGGAACCGGAGAATAGAACGAAAAATTATCATCAATCGCTTTTTTTGCTGCGGCTTTAATATGATCGGGGGTATTGAAATCAGGCTCTCCTACACTCAAATTGATGATGTCTATTCCTTGCGCTTTCAATTCATTACTTTTCTGCGACATAGCCAACGTCTCTGAAGGAGAGAGGCTTGCCAAACGTTCTGAAATCTGATTCATGGGTGATATTTGTTTAAATTATTACTTTCTGCATCTTAACTATTTTACGCTTGCAAAGATAAGACAATCTTAAATGATAGCAAACAATATACCTAAATATTTCGATATACAATAACAAAAATATGGGAAATACACGTAATAACAGAACAATATGTCACAAAATCAAGAAAAGTAAAAACTTTTAAGATAATCCAGGATCTACGAGGAAACCTCTTTTTTATTTTTAAGAACATTCTAAAGACAACATAAATTCCTTGAAAATGCTTTTTCGGAAATTTTGAGAAATCAATACAACCCGTAATTTATTTTCAACACACGAAACTCGGTGCGACGGTTTATCTGATTGGCGATTTCTTGCTGATCTTCAGGCAATGCGAGAATATATTCTTCGGTAAGCACATCTCCTTCTTTAAACATCGGATATTTCTGTGCCATTTTTTTGGTTATCGTTTTAGGCTGACTTTCTCCGTAACCTTTCGGAGTAAGACGGTCTGCCGCAATCCCCCCGGCAATCAAATAATCCACGACAGACTTTGCCCGACGTTCCGACAAATTCAAATTATAGGCATCTGCTCCTTTCATATCGGTATGTGCACCCAACTCGATCGTCACATTCGGATTGTCTTCGAGCATTTTTATCAACTCATCCAACGCTGTCGCCGACTCGGGACGCAATGTAGCCTTATCAAAATCATAAAATATATTTTCGATCAATACCGGTTTCGTTATAGATGCAAGAATAAAATCGACCGAATAGGTGATATTTTTTTCCTCATCACTGGTGCGCATTTCATTCTTGGCATTCAAGAAGCCCCGGCATCCCGCCATCATCACATAATCCGTACCTAAACTTAAAGGGAATTTATAAGTCCCGTCCTTTCGGGCTATAGCTTTTTGATTAGAACCATCCTTGCCGACAATGCGGATAATAGCATCCGGAACAGGTTCTTCGTCACGGTCGATAACGACTCCGGTCACCCACACATTGATCGTAGGTAATTCAAAACTATAAATATGGTCATATCCTCGGGCATCATTGCGGTTAGAACTGAAAAATCCGGATTCACCCGGTCCGAACGTAATACCGAAATCATCAGAGGAAGAATTGATCGGATACCCCAAATTTTCAATCTGCCAAACACCATACTCGTTCATCTTTGCCTTAAACAGGTCGAGCCCCCCCATTCCCGGATGTCCGTCCGATGAAAAATACAGATCTCCGTTTTCACGGATATACGGAAAAACTTCATCTCCCGGAGTATTTATCTGACTTCCCAAATTTTCCACTCCTCCTTTTTCATCATTCAGAGCGATACGCCAAAGATCCTTTCCTCCGTATCCTCCGGGCATATCTGAGGTAAAATACAGGTACTCTCCATCAGGCGATACTGCCGGATGTGCAAAAACAGACAACGTATCCCCGGTAATCTCGTATTTCTGCGCGGCACTCCATTTAGCCCCGGAACGCAACGAGGTAAATATCTCAACAGACGTATCCGAATTGGGTTCTCTTCTTGCTTTTGTCAAATACATCGTACTGCCATCGGGACTGAAACTGATAATTCCCTCATCCAACTCGGTATTCACCTCTCCTTCTACCAATTCGGGACGCATCCATGCCCCTTTTTCATCCTTTTTTGAAAAGAAAATATCATTATTCTTCACCCCCGTAATATCGCTCTTAGTATTTCCTGAAGCCTTGTCGTTCGTAGAAGAAAAATATAATTGATCATAATCACTTCCCAAAAACATCGGACTACATTCGCTTCTTCTGGAATTAAACAGGTTAGCCCGCTTTACAACATAACGTGTCGGCTTAGCCTTTAACTCCACAGCCAATTCACATCCTTTTTTCCCATTCAAAGCCAAAGGATCATCCGGTTTCTTTTCCAAATAAAGGTCATAATTCTTTATCGCATCTTTATATTTGCCCTGCATTTGAAACGCTCTACCCAAATATAAATAAGCCGTACTATCCGGATAATGGTATCTGATCGCATTTTGATACGCCCCGGCACAACGAGGAGCGGAGTTCAACATACGATAACAAGTTGCCATACGGAATGCTATCTTGCCTCTAAGCGCCCGTTCTTTACGAGGAGAGGTCTTATTATATACTTTACGATATGTCGCGGCGGCGGCAAAATATTCTCCCCGGCGAAATTGTCCCTCGGCCGTGCTCAGTTTTGCACTGTTGCATCCCGTAAACAACCACGCTAATAAAAAAAGAGATAAAGGCACGTATATCCGCTTCGACATCAAATGCAAATTATTTTATAGTTTATACGGCATATTCCGCAAATTATTGTACATCCGCTCCAATTTAATCAGGCAATAACAGAGAACTGTCTCCATAACTTAAAAAACGGAAATCGTGAGACAAGGCATAATCGTATATCTCCCGCCACCTTCCGTCTACAAAAGCCGAGACCAATAATAATAAAGTGCTTTGTGGCTGGTGAAAATTAGTAATCATTCCCCTGACAATCTTAAACGTATATCCCGGAGCAATTATAATTTGCGTAGCTGTTACGAGTCTCGACAGACCTTTTCGGTCTAAATAATCTACAATATTCCGCAACGCTTTCCGATAATCGATCTCCACCACCGTATCGTCGTAAGGCTGCCATTGTCCGACTTTCAGCTCTTCAAGAACAGCATCGGGATTGTATTCTAACGTCCGACCGATATAATAAAGACTTTCCAATGTACGCACCGAAGTTGTTCCTACGGCAATAATCCGACGGTCGGTTTCGGCAAGAGAAGCAATCAATGAACGTTCGACCGAAATAAACTCGGTGTGCATTTCATGACCTTCGATCGTCTCGCTCTTCACCGGTTTGAATGTCCCCGCCCCGACATGCAACGTCAATTCCAGACACGGAATGCATTTCTCTTTCAGAGCAGCCAATACATCTTCCGTAAAATGAAGACCGGCCGTAGGAGCGGCAACAGATCCCTCTATTTTTGAATATACTGTCTGATAAGTCTCCTTATCGCTCTCTTCCGTTTCCCGATTCAAATAAGGGGGAATAGGGAGTTCGCCGACTGCATCGAGCAAAGCTGCAAAAGAGATTTGCGGATTATCCCATGAAAAACGAATCTCAAAACTATTTCCGTACGCATTCAGCCGATCAGCATTTAAAGTCACGGATTTACCCTCTATAATAACTGTCCGGGATAATGTTCCGCTTTTCCACTTTTTTAAATTTCCGACCATACATGCCCAAACACATTCCCTGTTGGACTGGAACGACAACAAATAATCATTCGGAGAAAGAGGTTCAAGGCAGAATATTTCGATCAACGCACCTGTCTCTTTCCTGAAATGAAGCCGTGCCTGTATCACCTTTGTATTATTGAATACCAACAGGCTATTCTCCGGCAACAGATCGGGTAAATGAAAAAACTCGGACTCGGAAACCGAACCTGAACGATATAACAGCAATTTAGAACGGTCTCTTTGCGATAAAGGGAATTTTGCAATGCGCTCATCCGGCAGCGGATAATTGAATTCTTCGATATGTATATCTCGTGTTTTTTGCATAATCTATTGAATATATCTACAAAAATAAGCAACTTTGTGAGATAAACAGATAAAGATATGGTTAAAGTAGGTGATAGAGTACGCTTCCTGAACTCTGTGGGCGGAGGAATCGTAAAAAAGATAAATAAAGATATTGCTTTGGTCGAAGAGGAAGACGGATTTGAAACTCCCGTACTGTTACGGGAATGCGTAGTGATAGAAGCCGGGAAAAAATACAGCGATCCTGTTCCTGAAAAACGGACTGATTCGCCTCAAATATCCCGGAATATTATTCAAGAAGAGGAAGAAGAAGCTGAAGATGAACTGCCTCTACTCGAAACACCGGAGGGAGAACGTCTGAACATTTTATTAGCATTCGTACCGGAAGAGCGGAAGAATTTGCAAATCACACGTTTCGATGCTTATTTAATAAACGACAGCAATTATTTTCTCGATTTTACCTATTCCTGCAAAACTGACGCAGGTTGGCTCGTAAGATACCACGGATCTATCGAACCCAACATAAAGCTACAGCTGGAAACATTCGGAAAAGAGATATTGAACGACCTGGAACGTATCTGCATCCAGGCAATAGCTTATAAAAAAGAAAAAGCATTCAAACAGAAAAATCCTATATCGGTAGAACATCGCATCGACACGGTCAAATTTTACAAACTGCACAGCTTCCGGGAAAATGATTACTTCGATGAAGATGCCCTAATCTTCCCGATCGTGCGCAATGATATTCCTGAACGATCATTCATCATAGATCCCGTTGAGATCGAAACTGCCATAAAACAAAAAAAAGATTCGGAAAAACCGGAACGGCAGGCGATCAAAAAGAAACACCGTCCGATAAACGAACCTTTAGAAATAGACCTCCACATTAACGAACTTCTCGATACTACTGCAGGAATGAGTAACTCCGATATACTTCAATATCAACTGCAAAAAGTAAGGGAAATTCTGAATGAACACAAAAACGAGAAAGGCAGAAAAATCATATTTATACACGGCAAAGGCGATGGCGTATTACGCAATGCATTGATAACCGAATTAAAAACAAAATATAAGACTTTCTATTATCAAGACGCCTCTTTCCGTGAATACGGATATGGGGCAACCCAAGTTACAATACGTTAAAATATAAGCCATTATACATAGAGCGATAGACTTTAATTCTATCGCTCTATATATTGTTATCCTCCGATACTCCCAATTCGTCAAGCATCTTGGGATAATTATTTATAAAGTACTTTGTCAACTTAAACTGGTCAGTCTCTTCATAAGTCACCGATTCGAATCCGTTATGCGTTATGCGGTAAATATCAGCTCCGGGATAAGACAACAATATAGGGGAATGAGTAGCGATGATAAACTGAGACTTGTTGTCCACCAGTTCTTTCATCCGAATCAGCAGTCGGAACTGGCTGGAGATAGACAAAGCCGATTCCGGTTCATCGAATATAAACAAGCCGTTCCCCGACAGTCGATTCTGAACAAGGGCCAGAAAACTCTCACCATGCGAATACTCATGAAGCATACCGCCATAATTTATCATTTGAAATGCACGGCCCGAAATACGATCCAATTCACTGGATACATTATAAAAACTCTCGGCTCTGAGAAAATAGCCGTCTTTATTCCGGTAAGCCGATCTCACCAATTTAAGATCATTGAACAGGCTCGAATGAGAATCATAAGTGTGATAATTCAGATTAGGACTGCCTCCTTCCGGATTGAATCCGGCACAAATGGCAAGAGCTTCGATAAAAGTAGATTTTCCTGCCCCGTTTTCTCCGGTAATAAACGTAACGCTTTCCCGGAACTCAAACTCATCCATATGTAATATAGACGGAATATTATAGGGATATTCGCATCTTTCTTCTATCGGTTTACGATTTATTATACGCTTGATATAAATCATAATAGAATAATTTCGTTTTTGTCACACTCGACCAAGAAATATCAATAACGAGCGACTCGTATTAATGATCTTTTTTTAAAATGGATTCTAATCTCCGAAACATTTCCAGTTTATAATCCAGTCCGAAATCAGGATCGGATGCCATTTGTCTATATTCAGGATCAATTTCGATAATCTGATTCTTTTCCGATATAGGGTCTGACGGATCATCAAACTCGGCAACCTCGATCTCAAATTCCAACCCCCTCTCTAAGTTTCTGAAAAGAACAGATAAACGGGTCGGAACATCCTCCCTCAATACAAAAATAATGCGTATTAATCAGTGCGATAACAGATACTTGTTCTCTTTAATGATCCTATCTTATAGGTACGTCCTAAATACTTGACAATAAATCCCAACATACGATCTACAATTAAATGACAAATCTACCACAGCACAAATAACTTAATACTATAAAAAGCCTTCTTCTTTGAGCAATTTTTCAAGCGCATAATAATCCGCCAAATCTTTAGCCCACATCTCATCGCTTTTTCCTTGATTCGATTTTTCTTCTTCAGAAAAAAACTTCTCAACCGATATCGGCACAGAAGATCGATTAAGTTCAGCTATCTCCATATCAATAACATCACCGGTATTCATCAAGGAATTAAGCCAAGTATAAGTATTCTTTTCCCTATCTATACCCACCAAATTGGCCACACTCTGTTCCTTCTCACTCTTAGTACATACCATCAGACTAACTCCAAAATCAGACGAGACATCGATCTCTTCTCCATTAAAAAAGATTTTAAGACCTTTCATTTTAACAGACCTTTTTTTGTTAAACGTTCTTTCAGCTCACTATATCTTCTATACAGATTTTGGCGGTCAACAATTGTGCGCTTTACGGGCAAATCACTTTCTTCCATTTCTGTGGCGACTATTCTGATTTTATCATCTATCGTCAGATCTTGTCTAACCCACCATTGATGCTCTTGCCTTTCAATGTCCAATCCCGAGACAGTTATACAAAATTTATCACAAGTCTGATCTACAATAATCATAGAAACACCATGCTTTATTACAATATTCACTTTTTTATCATTAATATAAATCGTAAAACCCTTCATTCTTATTTGGTTATTTTAGAAGGAATCAATCCCTCTTCGATAAGTTTTTTCCTCAATCGATTATACGAAGCCAACAATAATTGATTCTCCTGCTCCTTATCATTCACATCCCGGATAAAGACAGGCATGGAAACATCAGACTCATCAATATCTTCATATGTTATCGAAAATTTATCTCCGGGTTTAAGATCCTCACTGCACCATTCCGGGAAAAGACCTTGTTCGTCCATACCTCCGAAATATAATCTCAACACATCTATATCATCTTTATTGGTAGTGTTTCAAACAGTGTGTCCGGAGTAAGCCTTCAGACCTTTTAGTTTTGC
>NZ_CEVCIF010000021.1:0-58407 GCF_982245605.1 Coprobacter fastidiosus
AGACTGTAAATCTGCTGTCTTACGACTTCGGTGGTTCGAATCCATCTTCGCCCACCTTTTTTAGGTTGTATAAATGCGGGAATAGCTCAGTTGATAGAGCATTAGCCTTCCAAGCTGAGGGTCGCGGGTTTGAGTCCCGTTTCCCGCTCACAAGAAAGCCGGTCGGAATATTTCGACCGGCTTTCTTTATATTACATTTGTGCAAATCTGATTTGATAGAAGTATTTTCGGCTGATGGATATTAAGGTACAAAAAAAAGACGATTCGAAGAATCGTCTTTCGTTTTTTTTAATCTTGATTATATTGCTTATTCAGCAGGATGAATAGCTCCGGTCGGACAAGCGTCAGCACAAGTTCCGCAATCTGCGCAAATTGATGGGTCGATTTTGTAGATATCGCCTTCAGAGATAGCTTCTACCGGACATTCGCTGATGCAAGTTCCGCAAGCAATACAATCGTCACTAATAACGTAAGCCATTGTTTCTAAGTTTTAATTGATGAATTAGTACTAATTATGTTCTGCAAAAGTAGTAGTTTTATCGGTTCATTCAAATAAAAAAGGACTTTTTTGTTTTGGCGTTTACTGACAGGTATTGCCAAAATGTTATCTTTGCAGGCAATAAGAGGAACTTTTCACCGTTTAATGTATGTATTAAAGGAGACGCGATTGAGAAAGACGATACTTTTGTTTTTGATGTCATTAATGGCTGTTTCAGGTATTGCACAGAAACGTAAATTGGAAAGATTGCCTTATATTGACCAGCGGAGAATACATTTCGGATTCTCGGTGGGATTACATACGCAAGATTTAGGATTTACTCATACCGGATATACGACTGAAGCGGGAGAAACTTGGTATGCCGAAGTCCCCTCTTTCTCTCCCGGTTTTAATGTCGGGCTGGTTAGCGACCTTTATCTTTGTAAATATCTTAACCTTCGCTTCTGTCCCACCATGTATTTTGGAAATAAGACGGTCGAATTTCGGGAAGATCATACAGATGAACGTCGTACTGTAGATTTGAAGTCGAATTATATTATGATTCCGATAGATATAAAATATAGTGCGAAACGTCTGAATAATTATTGCCCTTATATTACTGCAGGAGTTGCTGGGGCTTTTGATATTTCAAAAAAGAAAAATGAACTGTTGAAGCTTAAGACTTATGATACTTATTTGCAAGTAGGATTGGGGTGTGATATTTATTTGCCTTTTTTTAAATTGATTCCGGAACTTAAATTTTGTTTCGGTCTTGGCGATATTTTGCAGCATAAGCGTCCTGATCTGCGCGATCCTTTGGATTATAAATATACACAAGCGATTAAGCGGGCATCTTCTAATATGGTCGTGCTTACATTCTATTTCGAATAAAGTCTGTTTTTGCTTGTTTTCAATCGGAAATAGCATTTTTCTATGCTTAGGACTCAACACTGTGTTAAATATGTAGATTTAACATTTCTCTTCTTGTATAATCGGACAATATGTTATAAATTTGCATCATAAATATCGCGGGGTGGAGCAGTGGTAGCTCGTTGGGCTCATAACCCAAAGGTCGTCAGTTCGAGTCTGGCTCCCGCAACTAAGTTTAAGAGCGCTAAGTGGTTGGCGTTCTTTTTTTGTTTTATTGGGGGCGGTTTGTCCTGATTTTTAAGGCAGAAAATATTGGGACTAAAAAAATATCCGGACTTTAAAGTCCGGATATTTTTTTAGTCGTATAATGGAAATACGAAAATTCAAGAGTTTAGAATCGAGGTCGGGCTTCTTTTACTACCATCGTGCGATTGTCATACTGTGCACCATTAAGTTCTTTAATTGTGTTTGCTGCTTGCATGTCATCTGGCATTTCTGCAAAAGCAAAACCTTTGGAACGACCGGTTTCGCGATCTTTAATTAATTTTACAGAGTTAACTGTACCATACTCTTCCAAAACTTGGATTAAATCTGACTCCTTAACATTATAGCTAAGGTTACCAATGTAAATATTCATAAGAATGAAATAAAAATAAATAATAAAAAATTGAAACAACGAGGTTTGGGGAAAGATCTTGACCGACGATAAAAAAATACTCAACGGTTTGCGTTTGAGAAAATCCTCATAGAAGAGTAAGAGCGATATAAACTCTCTTTGTTTGTATTGCAAATAACGATATAATAATCGATATATCTACTATGTTATCTTTATTTTCTTCGTAATTTAAATATTTAGCTTTTTATTTTACGCATTTTACCATTCCAATTTAGAGCCCTGTCTAAGAGAAAATGTTATCAGGCCATTGTTTTCTTCCAGTCTGTTTTCCGGTTTTCACTCGTTAGATAGCAGGCCATCATTCTCGTAAAATCGAAAAAATATCCTCAATCGAAATTCTCAAACGTAGACTGAGCAAAATTTAGACGACAGACCTGAATATAGTTTGTATATCGTCACTATTAATATTAAAAGACTTTGAAGCGGGTTGTATATATAGATATATTTTTATAGTAAAGAATACATTTATGGCTTTTGTGTTTCTTTTTTATATTAATAGTATAACAATATGTTGTTTTAATTGTAGAATTATTATCTCAGAATATGTTTAATAACATATTTTATACTTGATAATTTTTTATAAACATTTGATTTGTAATAAAATATGTGATTTTGTGTGTTTTGTGTGTGCGCACACATATTTGTTATTTAAAATTTATGCCATATATTTGTCCGTGAAATTGAGCCTAAGTCTGTTTTATGCCGATTGATTAGACTGTCCAAATAAACGTTCGTTTATTCGGACTTTTTTTTATTCACTAAATTTCTTCCTTAATTTTTACACAAATTTTTGTTATCAATACATTTATCGAATATCCAACACTACATATTTAAGACTTTTCATTCCGTTTAGTAAAACGAACATTTGTTTGGACAAAAGATGGAGTTTGTAAATAAAAGAAGATATCTATTACCATGTCTATCTGAGTGTTTAAATTTTTTTACTAAACTAATACATAACATGAAAAGTGGAACAGAGCGAATAGTCCGTATTGTCGGATGCCTAATGGCTTTTTTCAATTTCTTATTGCTGGTGCAGCCAATAAATGCGCAGACTTCCGGTAAAGTAAGTGTGAAAGGTGTTGTTCTGGACGAGGCAGGGGAAACATTGCCCGGTGCTACCGTCACAGAAAAAGGGACAAAAAATGTTGCAGCGACCGATTTGGATGGTAAGTTTACGATTAAAGTATCGAAAAGCGGTGCTACTTTGATCGTTTCGTATGTCGGGTATGTAACTAAAGAGGTTACATCAAAGCCGGATATGAAAGTTATTTTGTCCGAAAATTCTAAAAATCTCGATGAAGTAGTCGTTGTCGGATACGGAACGATGAAAAAACGAGATGTAACAGGTGCTATCAGTTCTATATCCAGTAAAGATATAGAGCAGAAGATGGCGACGAATGTGTTTGAGGCTTTACAAGGACAGACTGCCGGAATTCAGATTATTTCCGGTTCTGGCCAACCCGGGGAAACTTCTTCAATTAAAATACGTGGAACATCTACATTCTCTGCCGATGGAGTAAAACCCCTTTATATTGTGGATGGTATTCCTTTGGATGATATTGATGGAATCAACCCAACGGATATTGCATCTATGGAAATTTTGAAAGATGCAGCTTCGGCAGCTATTTACGGTTCTCGTTCTGCTAATGGTGTGATTATCATTACAACTAAGCAAGGAGAAGCGGGTAAGCCCCGTATTGATGTGAAGTACAATCATTCATGGGGAACATTGTCTCATAAGTTGGCTCAGGCAAACCGTGCTGATCGTCGTTATTATGATAATGCTCGTCGTCAGTATTTTTTAGATAATAATATCGGTAATGCAGATGAGAGTATCCAAATGATTCAAGACTCGTTGAATGTATTTTTTAATGTAGATAATGACTATCAGGATATGATTTTGCAAACTGCACAGAAGGATCAGGTTGATATTAGTGTGGGCGGTGGCAGCGACAAAATCAAATATTTTATCAATACCGGTTATTTTAATGAAAGAGGTATAGTTCCTAATACGGCATTTCAGCGGTTGACAACTCGTATTAATTCTGATTACAAACCGGTAAAATGGATGAATATGGGTAGCCGCATCGCTCTTACTTACTCTAAAAAAGAGGGTATAAACGAGAATGCATTATTAAATGCAATGTTGAGTCGTCGTCCTTATTTCTCGACATACTACCCTGATGGCTCGCTTGTGGGAGTGTTTAACGGACAGAAAAATCCGATTGCGCAAGTCGAGTATACA
This sequence comes from Coprobacter fastidiosus, assembly GCF_982245605.1. Classification (NCBI taxonomy): domain Bacteria; kingdom Pseudomonadati; phylum Bacteroidota; class Bacteroidia; order Bacteroidales; family Barnesiellaceae; genus Coprobacter; species Coprobacter fastidiosus. The sequence goes on from NZ_CEVCIF010000021.1 coordinate 4,273, forward strand.
ACAGATTTTACAGACGCATATAAAGGGAATTTTTATCAGTTCTTTGAATTTGACATTTATAAAGGTTTGAAGTTCCGTACGAATATCAATGCCAATTTCTCGCTTAGCAAACGGAAGAAATTATATCCCAGTATTATTACGGATGAGTGGCAAAAAAGTAATGAAGGCGGTTCTTATAACTATTTAGGCTGGAACTGGATGAATGAAGATTATTTCAGTTATAGCCACAAATGGGGAGACCATAATTTTTCTGCAATGGCGGGTTTTAGTGCTCAGCGTTGGTCAAATCAAAATGAAATTCTTGTAGGGACTAATTCTTCTACCGATTATATTTATACGATGAACGCTTTTGCGTCTAATTTGACACAAACTTCTACCGGTACATGGCAGACGAGCCATTCTTTAGCTTCTTTGTTTGCTCGTATAACTTATGATTATAAAGGACGTTATTTATTGACGGCAAATGTGCGCCGAGATGGATCTTCTCGTTTTGCTGAGAATAATAAATGGGGGAATTTCCCGTCTGCATCTGTCGGTTGGCGTATTTCTGATGAGAAGTTCATGCAATTTGCCAAACCTGCACTCGATGATGCGAAGATTCGTGTAAGTTATGGTGTAACCGGAAATGAGTCTATCGGAAATTACGATTACGTATATACTTATTCTCCGAGCACTATTTATGACGGTGTCGGAGGCGTTTCTGCAACTCGTATCGGTAAAGACAATCTGAAATGGGAAGAGACAAAACAGTTTGATATCGGTCTTGACCTTTCTTTCTGGAATAGCCGTCTTACCGCTACATTTGATTACTATGACAAATATACTTCAGGATTGTTGGCAGATTATGAACTTCCGAAGGAGTCGGGTTTTTCAACGATGAAAACCAATGTGGGCGAGGTCAGCAACCGAGGATTCGAAGTCGCTATTGCCGGAGATATTATCCGCACAAAAAATTTCCGATGGAATGCTTCGTTTAATATTTCACGAAACATAAATCAGATAGAGCGTCTTTCTGAAGGTAAAGCTTATTTGGAAGGAGATTTATGGTGGATGCAAGAAGGAGGACGTATCGGAGACTTCTATGGATATAAATATATCAATGTCTTCCAATATGATGAGTCTAATGCTTTTGCCGAAGGATCATGGCAACAGCTTACACCAGTTTTTGAAAATGGTGTATTTCAAAATAAATATTTATTGAATGGAACGGAATATACCGGTAAAGTCTTGCAGAAAACTTTACCGAACGGAAAACCTTTCCGCGGAGGAGATATTAACTGGGAAGAACCGGAAGGCAGTCGTGATGGAATTATCGATGATAATGACCGTATGATTATCGGCAATGCGCTTCCTGATGTTACAGGAGGTCTCAGCACTCAGTTTACGTATAAGGATTGGAGCTTATTTATTTCTTTTTATTACTCTTTGGGTGGAGAGATTTACAACTTCGGTGAGCATAACCGGAATATGTTTAAATATACCGGAACGACACCTTCTCCGGATGTAATTTATAATACATGGTTGAAACAGGGAGATATCGCCCTTTATCCGAGACCTTATAATGATGAATATGATAATGCCCGTTATGCTAACTCTTTCTATGTCGAAGATGGTTCTTTCATCCGATTACAGAATGTACGGTTAAGTTATAACCTACCGAAAAATTGGTGTCGGAAGTGTGGTGTAAAAGGTATAAATCTGTATGCTTTTGTAAATAACGCTCTTACTTGGACTAAATATTCGGGATTTGATCCGGAGTTTTCGACAAGCGATCCGTTACAAATCGGTCGGGATAATTATCGTTACCCGAAAAAAAGAGAATATGGTGTAGGTATGTCTGTTAATTTTTAATCGAAACTACTATGAATAGGATAAAGTTATTTTTTGGAGTTGCCGCACTTGCTTTTTCGTTGAGTTCTTGCGAGGCATTTCTTGAGGAAGAGCCGATAAGTGAAATACCGGTAGAAGAGATGTGGCAAACTTCACGGGATGTAAAAGCCGGAGTAAATGAAATTTACGGACTTTTCCGTACGACTATGCGGAAGAATTATTTTTACTGGGGAGAGTTCCGTTCAGACAATATGTCTCCCGGTTCTTCTTCTGCAGCAGATCAACAAAGGGTAATCGATAACTTAATAACGACGAGTCATGAATGTGCCAAGTGGACAGATTTATATAAAATGATCAATCAGGCGAATTTGGCGATTAAGTATATTCCGACAGTCGATATGCCTTCTATCGCTACCCGTAACGATTATTTAGGACAGGCCTATGCTATGAGAGCTCTCGGCTATTTTTACGCTATTCGCGTTTGGGGAGACGTACCTTTGTTTACTGAGCCGAACGAAAAGTATAGTACTGATCTGTATAAAGAGCGTACCGATAAAAATTATATCCTTAGGAATGTGATTCTTGAAGACCTTAAAAAGGCTGAAGAATTAATGGATAAAACGAATAATAAGGAACGGAAACGTATCTCTATTTATGGCGTTTGGGCTATTATGGCAGATGTGTATATGTGGCTTGAGGAGTATAATTTGGCAGATCAGACTATCGATAAGATGTCTGGAGACGCTACGTTTATGAAACTTGAAACAAGTATTGAGAATTGGCGGAAAATGTTTGTGGAAGAGCTGAACGGAAAACCTTCGGATGATACTCCTGAGAATGATGAATACACGACTAAAGAGCTCATCTTTGTTGTTCATTTTGATATGGACGAAGTGGGATCGAGCGGATATAGTTATATGTATCAATGGTTTACTGGATCGGGAAACCGTGCCGCCGTTTTATCGGATGCTATTCTTGAAAAATTTTCTGATGATGATTTAAGAAAAGCATATACAACTCAGTATTATCAAAATGGATGGGAGCTCAATAAATTTATCGGAGGGACAATCAGTACGACTTTAAATAAGACATGTGAAGTGGCTTATCCTATTTACCGCTATTCAGATATGATTTTGTTACAGGCCGAAGCGCGTGCCCGTATGGGAAAATGGGAAGAAGCGTTGGATTTGGTAAAACAGATTCGCGACCGTGCCGGGTTGACAACTGCTACGTCTATGGATTTTGCTTCGGAGGACGATATTATCAATTATATTTTGGATGAACGTCAAATAGAGTTGGTCGGAGAAGGACGCCGTTGGTTCGATTTGTTGCGTACGAAAAAGTGGAAAGAAGTCATGGAGCCTATTAATGGAATGAACCAAGATGGAAATGAACTTTTCCCGATACACTATTCCCATATCAATGAGAATCCGAAATTAACACAGAATCCGTATTACGGTAAGTAAAAATAACCACATCTAAAATATAGAATCATGTTGAAGAATTTATTAAATAAGATAGCGGTTCTACTGGTCATTATCGGTACGATGAATAGTTGTGACATGCCGTTGCAGAAAAATTACGACTATGAAAGTTCTGTTCTTGATCCGCATGTGAATATGACTGCATGGGAGTATATTAATTCTCGTCCGGATATATTTTCAACCTATATCGAAGCAATAGAATATACCGGAATGAAAGATTATTTTACTCAGACTGATACCGAATATACTTTTTTGGCATTGAACAACACTGCCATGAAAAATTTTATGGCAGATCGTTTTCCGGGAATATCATCTATTTCTGATTGTGATATGGAAAGCGTAAAAAAATTATTGCAGTATCATATTATTGAAGGAAGTTATAGCGCTTATGGAGATTTGCCCGTAGAAGCAATCCATGTTCTTACTTTGCTAAGAGGAGAAGAAGGTCTTATGACTATCCTGGTACGGAAAAATCCATGGCAAGCAGATGCGGGTAAAGTGATTATCAATGATACGGGGACAAATGGAAATTCTCCGATGAGAGCAGCTATCACCAGCAATATTATGCCTGTAAACGGTGTAATTCATGTCTTTGACTCATATTGCTATTATAAAAAATAGTTTATCATAAGTAGTAACGCTTAATATATAAACGTATGTTAAAAAAAATATTATCAATATTGTTTCTTACAGCTTGCATTTTACCGTTTTCGAGCTGTAAAGATGACGAAGAGACCTTAGATCCGTCATTGAGCCAACCGGTTATTAAGTTCGCTTATGATGATCTTCAGGCCGATATGAATGAAGTGGATAATTTGCCGGTAGTCGCTGTTATCCGTTCTGAGCTTGGACTGAAAAAAGTTATAATGCAAATCGAGACGGAAACAGGGATGATCGATTATAAAACGGTAACGACGTTCTTTAATGAGAAGGCATATAGCCTGTCTGAGAACCTGAACTATCAGGAAGATTATAAAGCTTTTGTCGTTACTGCGATCGATAAACTGAACCGGGAAGCCAAAGCGACTTTGGAGTTAGGAGTTACGGGAATAAAAGAAGGTCCGTCGATAGTCTTTGATCCTGAATCGATTACTTATGATGAGTTGGTTGGCGGGGATATGCCGAAAACGCATTTCACGGTAACCTCTGTCGCCGGATTGAAGAAGATCGAGATGTATCTTGTGTCGGAAAGCGGACAAATGCAATATGGTTTCCCGATCGAGTTTGATAATGCTGAGACCGAATATGTTTTTGATGAGCAGATTATGTATATGGAAGGGGACAAAGGTTTTAAAGTAAAAGCTACCGATGTTTACGGACAAGTGAAAATTGTTACGATGACGGTAAATTATCTGACACCAGCACCTCCGACTATTACGTTGAAAGAAGATACTGTATTTGCGGATAAGGATGAAACGAAAGCGATTACATTGCGTATGGAATCTCAACGCGGTATCCGCAATGTGAAAATTTATCGTATAGAAGATTCGCAAGAGGTGCTTGCCGCTACGAAAGATTTTGCAGACTCTCCTCTTTCGGTTACCGAATCTTTGGATGTATTATTGACGAATGCAACATCTAAGCTGAAAATTGTGGCTACCGATGTTGTGGATAAGACATCGGAGGCGACAATGACGGCGATTGTCAATATGGATTTTGTCGCTAATCTTTCTGTCGGCAGCCAGATATTGGCTAATGGAAATGCGAATTATCCGGATGTATATGCCTTGATCTCATTGAAAGATATGAAGACTTATTCGGTAGATTATGCACTTGAAAGTTCGGACAACGCTTCAAATGTAGATATCAAATTTTATGCTTATGGCGGACAAGGGGTATTGCGTATGTATGCAATAGATGGAGGTAATGATACGAAATGTTCTGAATTTAAGGGAAAGAACGGATCGGTAGCAGATATGGAGGTTCAAAACAAAACTCGTTTGTTGGCAGTTCCCGGATTTGATTTCGATAATGCCACGGCAGAGTCTATATCGAATGCTATTTCTGCGTCTAATATAACATCGAACAAAATCAATCCGTTTGTTGTCGGAGATATAATTGCATTTAAAACGGCAGATACCTCTACTGCAGGAGGCGGCCGTATCGGTGTAATGAAAATCTTGAGCGATACGCAGGTTGTGTCGAATAATCCGACGGCCCGTATCATAACTGTATCGATCAAGCTTCCGAAAAAATAAATCTTGAATGAAAATATGCGGTATGGCATTTTTATATGCTATACCGTGTATTCTCTTTTTTCGTAATCCTAATCAAGAATGTATAACTTCTGTTCAAATAGTGTTTTATGAAAAGATTGTTGACTTTATTTCTGCTGACGGTTTTACTTTTTCCCGTTTATTCGCAAAAAAAGGTATATGCCGATTATCACGGAATCCGCCGTACCCGTCTCTATGACGGTGAATTCGGAGAATGGAAGTATGCTTCGAAAATGACTTACAGCCCGGAAAAGTCAGGCGTTACTCAATTAACGTATAATCCTGATCTGATTTTGGCGAATGGACAGCATAATATCGCGGCCTATGAATATCCTTTGGTGGGTATGCAATCGCAATACGATCCGGATAATATCGAATATCAAGTATTAAGTGCTAAAACTGCCGGGATTGACGGATTTTTTGTGGAATGGGGTTATATAGACCATACATCGAACACTCTTTTGCAAAAAATTCAGGAGGTTGCGAAAAAGTATGATTTTGAAGTGGGCGTTAATATTTGTGATGGATGGTTGATGGAAAAGGGATGGCATGCCGGTACACGAGAAGAGAACGTAGAGTATTTTATTACCTGTATGCAATATCTTATAGATAATGTGTTTACCGGTTCGACAGCACCGATTGTCAATGGTAAACCTGTATTTTATTTGTTTCATGACGGATTTACCGCCGAAGAGTTTAAAACGATTCGTGAATATACTTATACGTATCCGGATGATTATCCGGTAAGCGGTACGGATAAATTTCCGAATGTAATTATGCGTACGACACTTAACCCGTCTTTGACGAACGATGTATATACTCCTAAAAGTCCGTTGACACAAGCCGGTTCTGAATGGGTGAATGAAAATAAAGTCGTGCCTACACCTTGGATGCCTGAACGCATACGTACCGGTTATCATCTGACTCCTAAATTTCACCGATATGCTTCTGCTGATGATTGTGAAATATTTTTGAATGCTTTTGCTACGACGGTATGGCGTTCGGGATATCCCGTCAAATCGGGATTTGTAGCTCCCGGAATGAATAACTACGGGTGTGGAGGATGGTCAACGACCGGAAAACTTTCTTATATTCCGAGAGATGATGGAGATACCTATGAGAGAATGTGGGAATTGAATCTGAAATATAAGAATATGTTAAACATGATTTATATCGGATCATGGAATGATTATACCGAAGGGCATGAAATCGAACCGACTGTCGAGAACGGAGATCGTGATTTGCGTATGACGCTTAAATATGCGACACAGTTTAAAGGTGAAACCTCCTATGATGAATCGGGTATAACCCTGCCGCTCGAACTATTTAAGTTACGTAAGAAAGCTGAGTTTTTTACTCTTTGCGGCATAGACGGTTCTGCTTATACTTCTGATCTTGATAAGATAGCCATGTCTATATCCGATGGAGATTACGCCGATGCAGAATCGGAGATTGAGGATATGAAAGACCGGTTTGCTCAGTTGGAAGCAGGGATAACTTCAGAGAGTTATCATATCGATGCAGCCGGTTTGACGATTACAGGCTCATTGAATGATGACGGTGAATATGTATTGTCTAATAGCCGTACCGGAGTAACGATAAAAGACAATGATCTTAAAGGTAAATTGGCTGCCCAGAATTATGAGGGATATATGAATTTCGAATATTGGGATGACACATGGGGTAAGAATATCAATATCGTATCCGGAACATATAAAGAACCCCGAGATATGTTCAAAACGATAGCACAACTTAAGCATGAAGGACTGGGTGCATGGAAAACTGCGAAAATACGCTTATATAAAGAGAATGTAAAATATGGAGCAGAATCGGGAAATAGCGATATTTCGTTTTATGGAGACGATTCGAAGGTTTCTAAGATCAGAAATCTGTCATTTGATTTTACCGTTTATTCGACAACATCGGGAGCTGTTTCAAAATCGGTATCCGAAACATCTGTACGGCTTTTTATGTCCGGGAAAAAACTGAATATTCTTAATGCAGGGGAAAATGCCCGTTTGCAGATATATAATGCTGCTGGGGGAAGTTCGGTTTGTGATATGCTTGTGACAAAAGTGGTTGAAACAGTAGATCTTACAAGTTTGTCTTCGGGAGTGTATATTGCGGTTATTGTTTCGGACAGCCAGTATTCCTCATGTAAGTTTATCCGTTAACCGATAAAATATCCGGATCATGAAAAAAAGGCTACTATATAGATTAATGCCGCTTCTGTCTTTGTTTCTATTAAGTTATCCGACGATAGCGAAGAATACGGGGAACGGCAAAAAAGTATATGCCGATTATCATGGAGTACGTTATACCCGAAATCATGACGGGATGTTAGGTCGTTGGACTATGTATGCCGATACCCGAAAATCTCATACGGGGATAAATTCCTTGTGTTATAATGCAGATAATTTATCGGGAGATAAAGAGCCGTATATGAATGAAATTGCATCGGTTCATTATCCGATTCTCGGCATACAGTCCGATTTGGATGAAGACTATATCGAGTATCAAATTCTGAGTGCAAAGACTGCCGGGATCGACGGCTTTTTTATCGAGTGGGGATTTATGGGGCATGAGAATGATGTCTTGTTAAAAGCCATGCAAAAAGTCGCGGCTCGATACGATTTTGAAATCGGGGTGAATTGGTGTGATGGTTGGCTGTATTATGATTGGATAACCAAACGTTATCCTGAAATTAATACTCGCAAAAAAAAGACCGAACATTATGTACGTTGTTACCAATACCTTATCGATAGTGTTTTTACTGGAGTTACAGCCCCGATAGTAAAAGGATATCCGGTATTTTATCTATTTGGTCCTGGTGCGACTGTTGAAGAGTATAAATGGGCTTATGAAAGAGTCAGAATTCCTGTAGGAATGAATGCTCCGGTAGTCTTACGTCGGTGGGCAGATTGGGGAAGATTGGAAAATAACCGTTATATTCCGGTTACTCATAGCGAAGAAATTGATGAATGGATCGGTTTGGGAGCAGTTCCTACAGCATGGTTGCCTGCCCGTGTTCGTATAATGGATGCGGCTCATCCTTATTGGGATAATTATGCGGAAACGGAAGATTTGATCGAATTTATGAAACCATTTCGTGATTCGATCTGGAACAATCCGAATCCTGTTTTCAGAATCAAGTCGGGATTCGTGATGCCCGGTATGGATAATCGGGGATGTGCAGGATGGGGACGAGGGCATTTCTTTTATATTCCGAGAGATCGAGGAGAGACATATCGTAAAATGTGGCGATTCAATATAGCGAACAAGGATAGTCTGGACATGGTTTTTATTGCGTCATGGAGCGATTTTACGGAAGGTCATGAAATTGCTCCGACACGTGAAAATGGAATACGTGAACTGGAAACTACATTGTATTATTCCTCTTTATTTAAAGAAAAGATTGTAGATAAAAGGGGATTGCTTTTGCCGGAACGGTTGTTTTATCTTCGAAAACAGTTTGCCTTATTGAAAGATTCAGGCATAGACATCGATAAAAAGCAAGTACGAATGTTAAATGATGCGGCTAAGTATATTTCCAAAGAAAAATATAAAAAGGCGGACGGACTATTGAGAGCTTGTACGGATTATGTCTTGAAAATGTCTTCTCGTTTGATGAAGGAAAATTTAAACCTTTCGGAAAAAGATCTTTTACGGGACTCACTCGATAAACAGGGATATGATGTCGGCAAAAGTTTGAAACTTTATTTGCCGAAGGATTTGCATCATAAGCTTTTAAAATATAATTATGAGGGATATATATGTTTTGAATATTTAGATGAAGGAGATGATTTCATTCGGATATATTCCGAAACAAATAGGATACCTAAGGATAAATATAGTGTTGTAGGAAGTATTCGCAAAAATAAGACCGGTCAATGGAAACCTGTTCGAATACGTCTTTATAAGGGAAATATCTTTTATAAAGAGAATAATCCGGCATTTTATATTAAAGGACGGGGGCATGTTCGAAATATTATGTTACAATATCAGATGATGCATTATGAAAATGATTGACCGAATTTGTATTCTTCTTGTTTTTCTGTTGTCCGGATGTTCTGTCTCGGAAACAGGTATAATATCTTTTCGGGAAGATAACGTTGATTATCGGGTCGAATTCTTTTCACCGCGGATAGTCCGGATATTATCATATCCGTCGGGAGATACTTTGGTTACGAAAAGACTTGTTGTAGATACCTCCTTACCTCGTTATACCGGTTATACTGTAAAAGATAATTCTTCTGAGTACCGTTTTGTTACTCCTGAACTTATCATTCTTTTTGATAAAAAAGAGAAAGCCTTTGAATTTAGAGAGGTCGGTACGGACAGACTTTTATTGCGTGAGAAGAATAATGGGGAGGCTCGAACGTTCCGCAGAGATACTGTTGCCGAAGAACCTTGCTTGCACGTAACGCAACGCTTTGTCCCGACAGAGAAAGAAGGTCTGTATGGTTTAGGTCAATATCAAACAGGTGTCATGAATTATCGCGGTGATACCGCTCTTTTGTTACAGGCAAATATGGACATAGTGAATCCATTTCTTATCTCTACTAATCGATACGGGATATTATGGGATAATTATTCTGAAACCCGTTTTAGAGATAATGAACAGGGATACAGTTTCGATTCGGAAGTCGGAGATGCCTCAGATTATTATTTTGTTTATGGGGAAAATATGGATGAGGTAATCGCCGGTTATCGAACTCTTACCGGGAGAGTCCCGATGTTCGGTAAATGGGTTTTCGGTTTTTGGCAATCTAAAGAACGTTATCGTTCGTTCTCAGAATTAGAAAATGTCGTGAAACGCTATCGGGAAGATAGTATCCCTCTTGATAATATTGTACAAGATTGGGAATATTGGGGTGATAAGACCCATTGGAACGGCCTGATGTTCGATACGTTGAATTTTAGCCGACCTAAAGAGACGATTGCCCGATTGCAGAATGATTATCACGTTCATTTTACGTTATCCGTATGGCCTGGTTTTGGAAAAGAAACATCTGTTTATAGAGACCTTGATTCTATACACGCTTTGTTTGATGAACCTACTTGGGCAGGTTATAAAGTATTTGATGCTTACAATCCTTATGCTCGGGAAATATTCTGGAATCATTTGAAACGAGGGCTATATGATCAAGGTGTTGACGGATGGTGGATGGATGCGACAGAACCTTCCTTCAGAGATGGGTTTACCCAGTTGAAGCAGGCCGAGAAAACAAAATCTGCCGGAAATACGTATATCGGTTCATTTCATAGGTATTTGAATGTATATTCGTTAGAATTGTTACGTTTTTTACACGATAAACTTCGTACCGAAAATGATGAAAAACGGGTGTTTATACTTACCCGGTCAGCGTTTGCTTCTCAGCAACGATATGCGACGGCGGTGTGGTCGGGAGACGTATCTGCATCATGGGAGAATTTTCGCAAGCAGATTGCTGCGGGAATAAATCTTTCTATGTCGGGTATTCCTTATTGGACATCGGATATTGGAGGTTTTTTTGTAACCGAAAGAGATGCTTGTTTCCCGAAAGGATTGGATGATCCGGCCTATAAAGAATTGTATCTTAGGTGGTTTCAGTTCGGGTGTTTTTCTCCGTTATTTCGGGCGCATGGTACGAATGTACCAAGAGAAATATGGCAATTCGGAGAACCCGGTTCTGTATATTATGATACACAGTTGAAATATATCCGTTTGCGATATAAATTGTTACCTTATATTTATTCCGTCTCTCGGCAGGTAACAGAGCGTCATGGCTCTGTTATGAAAGGGTTGTGTATGGACTTTGTTTCCGATACATCTACATACGATATTGCCGATGCGTATATGTTCGGTCCGTCGTTGCTGGTTAGCCCTGTCGTGACTCCCGGTGCACGGGAGAAGAGTACATATCTGCCCGGACATTCCGGAACGTATTGGTATGACTTTTATTCCGGTGAGGCATATCGTGGAGGATGTATGCAAAAAACTTCGTCACCATTAGATGTCATTCCTCTTTTTGTGCGGGGCGGGTCGATATTGCCTATGACCGATGTGAAACAATATGTTTCGGAATGTCCTGACCTGAAAGTAGAACTCCGTATATATACAGGGGCTGATGCCTCTTTCGAATGGTATGATGATGAGGGTGACTCATATCGATATGAAAACGGGGAGTTTGCTATATGTCCTGTCTTGTGGGATGAATCGGATAAAAGTGTAACATTGGGAGATCGTATAGGAAAGTATCGGAATATGACTGAAAATCAACGAGTAATTGTAAAAGTTTATTTCCCGGAACAATCTACCCCGATAGAAAGAGAAATTTTTTATACAGGAGAAAAAATAAAAATCGATTTTAAATAACGCGTAATTATGAGAAAGAACTTAGTATTTGTTTTTCTAATAGCATTGTTCGCAACAGCTTCAGCCGGAGTACGAACAGTCTATACGATAAATGACCGATGGAAGTTTTGTCCGGGATCTCCTTTTGATGCGCAAAATATCGGAGCTGATGATAGCTCGTGGGAAACCGTAAATATTCCTCATACTTGGAATAATCTTGACGGAGATGATGAGATCCCGGGATATTACAGAGGTCCGGCGTGGTATAGGAAATCTATATTTGTAGATGAGTCCCGGGAAAATCAGAGTGCGGTTATTGTTTTTGAGGGGGCGAATCAGGTCGTGGAACTTTATGTAAACGGACTTTATGTGGGTAAACATATAGGGGGATATACCCGATTTAATTTTGATATCAGCCGTTTCCTTAATTATGGAAAGAAAAATGTTTTTGCTATAAAAGTAGATAACGGGTATGATCCTAATATACCTCCGTTGTCGGCGGATTTTACCTTTTATGGAGGCATTTATAGAGATGTTTACCTGATGTTTGTCGATAAGGTACATTTGGCGACAAATGATTATGCGTCTTCGGGAGTATATATTCGTACACCTGAAGTGACAGAGAAAAAAGCGGTTGTGGAGATTACCTCTTTGGTCAGTAACGATACTGATTCTCCTGTGGAAATTATTCTTGAAAATAAAATATGCGATGCTACCGGAAAAGAGGTGAAATCTTTGCGGACAAATCTGAAAATTGCATCTCGGACTACGGAAACCGGTATACAAAAGAAAATCATAATCGATAATCCTTTGCTTTGGGATATTGATAACCCGCATCGCTATCAAGTTTATACACGTGTTTATGATAAAAAGGGCGATGTCCTTTATGACGAAGTTTCTAATCCGTTCGGACTTCGTTGGTTTGAGTTCGACCCGGAACGGGGGTTTTTCTTGAACGGTAAGCCGAGAAAGCTGGTCGGAAATAATCGGCATCAGGATTATCTGGCTAAGGGAAATGCTTTGCGGGATGAGATGCATGTCAGGGATATTTTGTTGATGAAACAGATGGGAAGCAACTTCTTGAGAGTATCTCATTATCCTCAAGACCCGGTTATTATGGAGATGTGCGATAAGTTGGGAATTGTAACTTCCGTTGAAATACCGGTTGTGAATGCGGTTACCGATACGCCGGAATTTCTTGAGAATTCGGTAAATATGGTGAAGGAGATGATCCGGCAGGATTTTAATCGCCCGTCGGTAATGATCTGGGGATATATGAATGAAATATTGCTTCGGCGTCCGCGTACGGATGAGGATTTTCTAAAATCTTATTATCCCGTTGTGGAAAAGACAGCGAGAACGTTGGAAAATACTATTCGAAAAGAAGATCCGTCCCGTTATACGATGATGGCATACCATAATGCTCCTGATCTTTATGAACGGGCTCATTTGACGGAGATACCGATGATTATGGGATGGAACTTGTATCAAGGATGGTATGAACCGGATATCGATGAATTTCAAAGACTTCTTGACAGGGCTCATGATAAGTATAAAGGAAAAGTATTGTTGGTGACTGAATATGGGCCGGGAGTTGATCCGAGACTACACTCTTATAAACCGGAGAGATTTGATTTTTCTCAAGAGTACGGAATTATTTATCATCGTCATTATTTGCGGGAAATGATGGCACGTCCGTTTATTGCCGGATTTACAATGTGGAATCTGAATGATTTTTATTCCGAATCCCGAATAGATGCCGTGCCTCATGTAAATAATAAGGGTGTAACGGGGCTCGATCGTGAGCGTAAAGATACCTATTTGTTTTATGAGGCCTCTTTAGGGAACAAAGATGTCTTGCGCATAGGTAACCGAGAATGGAAAAATCGAGGAGGAGTCGTAAATACGGTAGAAAATACATGTGTTCAATCTGTTCCTGTATTTTCTGACTATCCGGTGGTTGAGTTATATGTAAACGGCAAAAGTATCGGGTCGAAAAAATGCGAAGAGAATATCGCGTTTTTTGATGTTCCGTTTGTCAATGGAGAAAATGTTGTGGAAGCAGTTGCCCGTAAAAACGGGAAAGAGCTGCGTGATATGATTCGGATCGATTTCAAACTTATTCCCGATGATTTGAAAAATGGAGACGTTCCTTTTACCGAAATGAATGTTATGCTCGGTTCTCCCCGTTATTTTGAAGATCGGACGGCAGAAATGATCTGGATACCCGAACAGCCTTATAAACCGGGAAGTTGGGGATATATCGGAGGTGAGCCTTATCGCAGAAAAACAGGCTTCGGTTCGATGTTAGGTTCTGATATAGATATATTCGGAACAGACAATAATCCGATTTTCCAGACTCAACGTACCGGTTTGGAAGCTTTTAAAGCGGATGTCCCGGATGGAGAGTATTCGGTATATCTTTATTGGGCAGAATTGGACACTGATAAAAAGAAAGAATCTTTGGTATATAATCTTGGCGCGGATACGGAAAACGGGGGGTATAGCAAGCGTACTTTCGGATTGGAAATAAATGGTAATCCGGTAATGGATAAGGTCGATATTGCTGAAGATTACGGTTTTGGTTGTGCTGTTATCCAGAAGTTCATTGTGAATGTAAATGATGGGAAGGGCCTGACTGTTGGTTTTAAGCGTATAGAAGGAGAACCGATATTGAATGCTATTCGCATTTATAAAAATTATTAGGAGATAATCAGGTTATAAAATGAAAAGATTTTTTACATATCTGATATGTAGTTTGACGTTTACCATGATGATTGCCCGTTCCGAAGCGTCCGGGAAATTCGACATATATCTTTGTATCGGTCAGTCTAATATGGCAGGGCGGGCGACTTTAACACCGGCTGTTATGGATACTTTAGTGAATGTTTATCTTTTTAATGACCGAAATTTTTTTGAACCGGCTGTTAATCCGCTGAATCGTTATTCTACAATAAGAAAAGAGATAGGAATGCAGAAATTAGGGCCGGCTTATTCTTTTGCCCGTAAAGTTTCAGAAAAGAGTGATTGTAAAATCGGGCTTGTCGTAAATGCCAGAGGCGGCTCTTCTATTAAATCATGGGAAAAAGGAGCATCGGATAATTATTATGGAGAGATGTTGAGCCGAATTAGAGAAGCCTTGAAGTATGGTCGGTTAAAGGCGGTATTATGGCATCAGGGGGAAGCCGATTGCCGTTATCCCGAGTCGTATAAAATCTATATTTGTAAATTGGTTGAACAGTTGCGTGCAGATTTGAATATGCCTGATTTATTGTTTGTTGCGGGAGAAATTTCTCGATGGAACTGGACAGGGCATACCGAAGGAACAATCCCTTTCAATAAAATGCTCAGATCGTTAGAAGATAGCATTCCCCGATTTAAGGTGGTATCATCTGAGGGGTTGAAACCGTTAATTGATGAGAACGATCCTCATTTTGATACCGATAGCCAAATTATACTAGGAGAACGGTATGCAGAGAAAGTCCTCCGATATAACAGGGGGAAGTAATTAATTCTTTTATTTATAAAATGTTGTATTATGAAAAGATTTAGACTCTTTTTGGCAGGAATAGTCGTTATGGCCGCTGTTTCTGCAACACAAGCCGCTGTTGTGACAGATGGTTTTGATTTTGTTGAAAATTTGGTGGTCGGTAGCCAGAATTATGTACAGACTGCACCGGTCGATTATCCCGAATCGTTTGCGTTTATTTCGGTAAATGATTTGAAAACCTATGCTTTTGATGATGTTTTCGGTGTACAGGAGAATAATATAGATATGAAATTCTATATTATGGGAGGAAGTAATAATGCAACGGTACGTCTGTATAGTATGGATGGCGGTAATAACACGAAAGATTCGGAATATAAAAGCGGAGATAAAACTCAGGCCGATTTTACGGTAAAAAATGCAACTCGTTTTATGGCCGTTAAAGGTGTTGATTTTGATGCGGCTACTGTTGATCAGTTGAAGAGTCTGTCATTTACAGGGACGAATGCTGTGAATCCTGTGAATGAAGGGGACGTTATCGTATTTAAAACGGCAGAGACTTCAAAAGCTGCTGACCGTTTGGGATTGATGAAAGTTCATTCTATCGTAAAAGAGAATGAGACCAGCAGTAAAGGGGTGATTACCGTGTCTATTAAAGTGGTGAAACCGGCAAAAGTAGAAACTACGGGATTCCGTTATGGCGTTGTGAAAGTTGGTACTTATGGATTTTCTACAGGAACAGTTGAAGGGTATGAAGGTATAGGCTCTCTTCTTTCGATAAAAGATTTGAAATCATATACCGTAGATGAGGCTAAATCTAATTTTAGGAATGTGGATATAAAACTTCATTTGCAGGGAGCTGATTCCGAACCTCGTGTGTATAGTATGGAAAACGGAGATTCAAAAAACTCTCAATATAAAGATGCCGAAGGAAATACATTACAATCTTTATTGACTGCGGAAACGACGAATGCAACTCGTTTTTTGGCTGCCGACGATATTGATTTCGATAATGTAACAGCATCTGAAATAGCGGCTATCGATCCGGAGACGATCGGAAAAGGGACGATAAAACCTGCTGCCGAAGGAGATGTCATTCTTTTTAAAACCGATGAAAATTCAACTGCCGGAAGTAAGGTCGTAGGAGTAATGCGTATTGATCGGATAACTTTGGTTAATAACGTGAATAAAGAGCTGGGCTGCTATACTGTATCGATAAAGGTATTGGATAATACAGAAAGTGTATCTGTCCCGAAAGTCTCTAATAACGAATGGAGTTTGAAGGGCAAGAGTGTTTGTATTTTGGCCGATACCGGATCTAAACTGAATGTATATGCTGCCGGTAGCGGACAGTTAGTAAAGACAATTGATGTTGTAGCCGGAGATGTGATAGATTTTTCTAATTTTTCGGGTGCTTATATAGTTTCTTATGGAGGAAAGTCGGAGAAGGTGATTTTCTGATATGAGTTGTGAGAAAAGATTTGTCCGTTAAAAGTCCTGTGAGAATTTTTGACGGACAATCTTTTTGTTGTTGAAAGCCATTAAATTTCCTGATAAAGGAATGTTATCCGATCATTTTTGTGTTTTTCCTAGCCTGTTTTTTTGTTTCTACTCGTCAAATAACCCATTATCCTTTTCGTAAAAACAGGAAAATATTTTCAAAAGAGACTCTCGAACTTGACCAAGCAAAATTGAGATACTCTATACGGGTACGATTTTCCCTAATTCGACATACCAGATATAACCTTTTACTTGGGAGAATCCCATTTCTTTTATGAGGGATATATACCGGATCACTTGTTTATGATAGCTTTTTTTCTGAATATTCCCGAATTTATAGTCGATTACAGAAACTTCTTCTCCGGAAATGACTACCCGATCCGGACGGAGGAATGTCCCTTTTTGCTGTAAAATTTCCGTTTCGTTGATAATTTGTGTATCGGGAGAAAACCATGGGGCAACTTCAGGTTGATCTAACCATGTTTTTAATTTTTTTTCTAAGACGACTCCTTCTTCATGGCTGAGTTGCCCGTTAAATATATATGGTAAAACGGCGTTGTGAATATCTTCTGCATAGCGGACGTTGCTGAGAATTTCGTGCATGAGATTGCCGTGTTGCCGTTCGTGACTGTCTCCGAAATAGCCTTTCCCGTGTAGCCGTAGTTGAAGACGTTTGCCAGGATCGGCAGACCGATATTCGGGCATTGTTTTAATTTTCTGTTTTTCTTTTGCTGTTTGTAGATTTTCCCATGTCTCTCCGGCTTCATAACAGTTCTTTTCAGGATCATAATAGGCAGATAAATCGATTATCGGTTTGTCTTTTTCCTCCGGACAGTTTATTTCATTTTCGGGATTGACACAATAATATAGCAATCGGGAAAGAGAGCCGAAAGTCCCTTCTTTCTTAGGTTTCGGAGTAAAGAGCAACAGTTCGTCTTCCGCCCGGGTAAAAGCTACATATGCAATGTTGAGATTGTCGATGTAGGCGTGCATCTTTTCGTTGAAGTATGCATCGGCATAAAGGCTTTTTTTCAAGATCGATCCATAACGTATCGGGACAAGCGGAATGTCATCCAGAGGTTCTTTTTGGTTGCACCAAAGTATGTTTTCGTGATGCGGGTTGTGATCGATTTCCCAATCGCAGAACGGGATGATAACGGCTTTGAATTCCAATCCTTTCGATTTATGGATCGTCATGATACGAATTGCATTTTGGGAGTCGGGTGTTGTTATGGTTTTCTTTATCCCTTGTTCGTTCCACCATTGTAAAAAAGAGGCGGGATCGGCCGAATGATTTGTTGTATAGTCGAGTACGATATCCTGGAATGCCTGAATGAATATACTTTCATTTCGTTCTCCGGAGGGAGGAAACAAACTGATAATTTTTTCGCACATTTCGAATAATGGCGTGTTTCTCAATTGTTCGAGTTCCCTGACGATTTCAGGATCGAAATGATGCGATAATTCTTTCTCCTTTTCTGCAAAATAAGAGGCGAGAGCTGTTTCCGGAGGGAGATTCCGGTGCGTTGTCGAATATTCATATACGGCAAGTATCCGGTTTATTTCCGTCTCTGGATTTTGCAGGTAGTTTAAAATACCGATTACCAGTTTGACAATCGGGGCATTGTGGATGAAAAGAGCTTCGTCCGAAATAATATCGAAGCGATATGTAGAATCGTTATTCTCGGCTTTGGCTTTTAAAAGACAATCTGCAACAAGGCTGCCTTCAGCTTTGCTTCTGACCAGAATGGCAATGTCCTTTAACGAGATATTTTTATCTTGAAGTTCTTTTAAGGTTTGCGGAAGTAGTTCTGTCGCCCGATTTTTCCAATCTATTTTTTCTCCTTCTTCCGTCTCGGTTTCCAAGAACATTACTTTTACATGGCCTTTTTTTTCTTTATTTTTAGGGGATATATGTTGGTATATATCTCGGTATGCTTTCCCGATCTTCTCGGCATATTCGGAGTCGATGTGTACATTGGCAGGGGTATCGGCTATTTCTTTTTGTAAAGATTCTTGAAGTAAGAATGATGCTTTCCTGAAAAACGAATTGTTGAACTGTATGACATTTATACAACTTCGCCAGTTCGTCCCCAATACATGGTCGTTCAGTTCTTCCGGCTTCTTGAATTGGTTGCCCAGTTCGTCATTCAGCAGTTTCCAGTCTGAATTTCTCCATCGATAAATACTTTGTTTTACATCCCCCACGATGAGGTTACGGCCGCCTTTATCATTACTCTCCTTAATCAACGGAAAGAAATTATTCCACTGCATCCGCGAGGTGTCTTGAAACTCATCGATCATAAAATGGTCGATCCGGTTACCGGTTTTTTCATATACGAAAGGCGTATCGCTACCATCGATGATTCGGTTGAGCAATTCGGTGGTATCGGACAAAAGAAGGATATTGTGTTCTTTTTCGTATGTCTGAATGTGTTTGTCGATGTCGCTCAAAATCCCTAATGTGTAAATATAGCGGCGTGTTTCCATTACCGATATATAAAATGGATAAGCGTTATAGCAAGCGATAATCTGTTTGATATATTCGTTTAATTCCGGATATATTTCCCGAACTTTTGTAATAATGTCGGGAGAAGTTTTTTTTGTCGTCCAGTTTTCGATATTGTCGGATAGTTGTGTAAATGAAGCGTTCGGTTCTTTTATGTTACCGTCCGCCCATTTGGAAAACTCTTTAAACGGAGAACGGTTACCGCCTTTCAGGTCTTCAGGAGGTAGTCCCGCTTTTTTCATTATTTCGGTGGCTTTTCTTGCTATTTTCCGACTTTCGGACTCGAAGTCTTGTTTTATGATATTCAGTTTTTTGATATATGCTCTTAATAGATCTTTATCCGCCATGAAATGGCGTATTTCCGAACTGTGCGATTTATATTCTTCTTTAAATATTTCTTGTGCCAACTGGACGATATTTCGTTGTATTCCCCAGCTTTTTCCTCCTTCGACCTGCTCCTCGGAAAATCGGATCAGCCAGTTTAGCAGATCTTTATTTTCAGGATTTTCGAGATCGAAAAACATCCGGTCTATGGCTTCCGTAAGCACATGACTATTGTCTATTTCGGTATTGTATCCGCCTTGCAAACCGATTTCTCGAGTGAACGCCCGTGTCGTTTGTTGAAAAAACTTGTCGATAGTACTGATATTGAAACCCGAGAAATCGTGCAGAAGGGTAAATAAAATTTCTGAAGCTCTTTTTTGAAGTTTTTCGATGCTTGCCGGGATTCCGTCTTGCCCCAACAGGTCATTTAAATATTCCGATTCGGAAGTTCGATGAGCCAGAATATCGAGTTTTTCGATAATGCGCCGCTTCATCTCTTCTGTCGCTTTATTGGTGAAGGTTACGGCAAGGATATGTTGAAAAGCCTTGTTCCGTTCCGATGGCAATATCGGTTCGTTATTGGGACGAACAGGAGATAATAACAATTTGAGGTATTCTAATGTCAGCTTATAGGTTTTCCCCGACCCGGCTGAAGCTCTGTAAACATGGAGCATATCGATATTTATTTAGACTCTAAATAATCCGGGCTTTCGTATAGCCTTCTTTTTTCAGAATTTCCAATACCTTAGCACGAAAATCCCCTTGTATAAGGATTTCTCCGTCTTTACTTGATCCTCCGACTCCGCATTTTGTCTTTAATGTTTTTCCTAACTCTTTGAGGTCTTCTTCTTTCCCGGAGAATCCTGTGATCAACGTTACCGATTTTCCGTTTCGGTTACGTTTGTCGAGTTGTATTTTCAACGGTTGTTTTTCCGGAGCTTGAGTCTCCGGTTCTTCTGTTTCTCCGGTATCGTACGAAAAATCGGGATTTGTCGAATAAACGACATTCAGGCGATCTTTCCAGTCATTATTATTTTTTGCCATTGTTCGCTATTTTAAAGAATGAGATTATCGGGTTGTAGCCGATATACGGTATATTTGTTTTCAAATTTAATACAGATCGTGAACGTAGCCAAACAAAATATATAGTTTACGAAAAAATTTATTACTTTTGTATTATTCAGAAAACAACAGATGAATGGCTGGAGATAATTCAAAGATAACGATTAAGTTGCCTGAGCCGTCTTTGAGGCGGTTGCCTTGGTATTTAGCGTATGTAAAACTCCTTAAAGACAGAGGGGTCGAATATGTGTCTTCTACGCAAATATCGAAAGATATTAATGTCGATGCTTCACAGATAGCTAAGGATCTTTCGTTTATCAACATATCGGGTAAGACCCGTGTAGGATATGAGGTGGAGTCTTTAGTTTCGGTGTTGGAAGATTTTCTCGGATTCACAGATGTTCATAAGGCTGTCATTTTCGGAGTCGGCAGTCTGGGTGCTGCATTGCTTCAGGATTCGGGTCTGGCGCAGTACGGAATGAATGTGATTGCCGGATTTGATATAAAAGAAGAGTTGGCAGGAACTTTTATTAATGGTATACCGGTATATCATGTGTCGGAGTTTGAGGAACGGCAAAAAGAGTTGAATGCGCACATCGGTATTTTGACGGTCCCGGTAGAACGTGCACAGGAGACTGCTGAAAGTATGATCGCGGGAGGAGTTAAGGCTATCTGGAATTTTACTCCGTTCAGAATACGTGTGCCAAAACATATTGTCGTTCAGAATACTTCTATTTATGCACACCTTGCCGTTATGTTCAATAGACTGAATAATCTTAAAAAATAAAAAATACTTTCCGGTTTTTTATTCCGGAAGTCTTATAAATACTTCAGAATGAAAATTATTGCCGTAGGTTGGAATTATCTCGATCACAATAAAGAGATGAATCGTACGTTATTACCAAAAGAACCGGTTATATTTCTGAAACCCGAAACGGCTTTATTAAAGGATCACAAGCCGTTTTTTCTTCCGGATTTTTCGAACAAAATAGAATATGAAACAGAAATCGTGGTTCATATTTGTCGGTTGGGAAAGAATATAGCTCCGCGCTTTGCTCACCGTTATTATGATGCTGTTACTGTCGGCATCGATTTTACGGCACGGGATTTACAATCCCGGCTGCGAAGTGAAGGAGCTCCGTGGGAAATATCCAAGGGTTTTGATTCTTCGGCAGTTGTCGGAGATTTTGTCTCGCT
This sequence comes from Coprobacter fastidiosus, assembly GCF_982245605.1. NCBI lineage: Bacteria > Pseudomonadati > Bacteroidota > Bacteroidia > Bacteroidales > Barnesiellaceae > Coprobacter > Coprobacter fastidiosus. Next base: position 26,219 of record NZ_CEVCIF010000021.1, read on the forward strand.
TGATCAGGCTGGAGAAATACAAAATCTTGCCTTTTCATTGCAAATTAACGGAGAAACGGTACAGCAGGGAAATACAATAGATATGATTTTCCCGGTAGATGAAATTATTGCGTATGTAAGTCGTTTTTATACGCTTAAGATAGGAGATCTGATTTATACGGGAACACCGAAAGGTGTAGGACCGGTGGCGATAGACGATCATTTGCAGGGATTTCTGGGAGACCGTAAAGTATTGGATTTCCGTGTGAAATAGACCGGTAGAAATTTCTGTTGCTTAGAATTATAAAAATGAGAAAGAATACCGTTGTTTTATTTTTTTTGTTACTGTCTTTTGGCATTTTCTTTTTCCCGGAAATGTTGAATGCACAGTCTGACCGATATACCGGAATATCAAAATTAAATTCCGGTTATTGGGTAAAAATCAGAATATCGGAGAGCGGTATATATCAGATTTCTTATGCCGATTTGCGGGCATGGGGATTTGTCGATCCGGCAAAAGTGAAACTTTACGGATATGGCGGAGCAATGCTGCCGGAGGACTTTCAAAAGCCTTATATCGACGATTTGCCTGAAGTGCCGGTGATGCGTTACGGAGAGCGGATGATTTTCTATGCACAGGGAGTCGTGAAATGGACGGCCGGCAGTTCGACGTTTACACACGAAAGAAATCCTTATTCACAGTATGGATATTATTTTTTGTCCGAAAATGATGACCAGCCTCGAACGATGGAGACAGTCTCCGCAAACGAGTCTATGAGTGCGACAACTGTGAATGTCTTCAATGACTATGCTTTGCATGAACAGGAACTTATTAATTTAGGACGTACAGGCCGAAAATTTTATGGTGAAGATTTTATTTATGAACAAATCAGAACTTTTACATTCGATATTCCGGGAATTACGGAGACTCCGGTTTCGATGCAGATCGATTTTGTTGTTAAAGCTTTGGCCTCAAATTCCAATACTATTGCCGGACAGATAAAGATCAAGCACAACGATGTCTCTCTTTCTCAATCTTCTCAGGATAGGGTTTATGCGATTTTGAATAATAGCCAAGAAGCTACTTATGCAAGCGGACGTTCTACGTCTACTACCAAAACATGGGTGAGAGATCCCGATAATCCCGACCGTATTACGATACAATTCGAAGGGAGTCAGGCCTCTACGGCGCGACTCGATTTTATTCGATTGAATATGGAACGGGATCTGAAAATTTATGACGGGATCGTTGCATTCCGAAATTTGAAATCCCGCAATACATTATTAAAATATGCCGTTAATGTATCAGGATCTTCAGATCCTCGGATTTGGGATATAACCGATCTTCAAAATCCTGTATCTATCGAAAGTTCACAACATGACGGATGCTTGTGGTTTGTTCCTCAGTCGGTAGGATTAAAAGAGTATGTCGCATTCGATGCTGCACGGACATTCCCGTCTCCTGAGTATGTAGGAATTGTGTCGAACCAGAATTTGCATGGTTACAGCCGTGCCGATCTGGTTATTATAGTTCCGCCGGAATTTTACTCACAAGCCGAACGTTTGGGAAAATTCCATGAATCGGAAGACGATATGTCGTATTTAATTGTATATCCGGAACAGATTTACAATGAGTTTTCTTCCGGAACTCCTGATGCGACAGCGTACAGGCGCTTTATGAAGATGTTTTATGACCGGGCTGAAGGAAATGAAGATTTGAGACCGCGTTATTTGCTGCTTTTTGGAGACGGTACGTATGATAATCGTTTGATTACGAGTGAATGGCAAGGCTATAAGTATCCGTTTTTATTAACTTTTCAGTCAGAGTCGAGCTTAGATGAACGTACGTCTTATGTAACGGATGACTATTTCGGTTTTTTGAAAGACACGGATGGCGCGAATCTACTGGCTGATAAACAGGATATTAGTATCGGACGTTTCCCGGTACGAACGTTAGCCGAGGCGACCGTTGCCGTGGATAAGGTAATCGAATATGGACAAAACAAAAATTTCGGAGTATGGAAAAATAATCTTTGTTTTGTAGCCGATGACGGAAATAATTCGGATCATATGGAATTGGCTGATGAGTTGTGCGATAAAATAGAGTCGAAATATCCTGAATTTTTCCCGTATAAAGTTTATCTCGATGCTTATACCCGGGTAAGTTCTGCGAGCGGAGGTACTTACCCTGATGCAAAGAAACGTATGTTCGATTTGTTGGACGATGGGTTACTCTTTATCAATTTTTGCGGGCATGGGAGTTCTACAAGCTGGACGGCGGAGAAGATTTTGGAAATGTCGGATATTCGGAAACTTTATTTGAAGCGTCTTCCGTTATGGATTACGGCAACTTGCGATTTCAGCCGGTTCGATGACAAATCCAATTCTGGAGGAGAAGAGTTGTTCCTGAATTCAAAAGGCGGAGGAATCGCCCTTTTTACGACGACTCGAGTGGTATATATGGAAAAGAATGCCATTCTAAATAAAATGTTGATCGAAAATATCTTCGAACGGGATGCGGACGGCTCGAGATACCGCTTGGGAGATGTGATGCGTGTTGCGAAGAAGGCTGTTGCCGAATATGTCAATTCGGATGGAGTTCGTCCGTATGAAAGAGATCTGAACAAATTGAATTTTATTCTTTTGGGAGACCCTGCGCTTCGGTTGGCTTATCCTGAATATAAGATGGTAATTACCGAGATTAACGGAGATCCGATTGACGAAACTTCAGATTTACAGACTCTGAAAGCACGTTCTTGGGTAAAAATGAAAGGAGAAGTGCGGGATCATACTACAGGCGAAAAGAAAGAAGATTTTAACGGTTTGGTATATCCCCGGTTATATGATTCGAAGAAAGAGATAACGACGAATGGTTTTGAAAGCGATGTACCCTTTACGTTTTATGAACGTGCGAATATGTTATATTCCGGTAAAGATTCGGTTCGGAACGGAGAGTTTGAATTTGAGTTTAAAATGCCTGTAGAACTGAATTATTCCTCGGAGACCGGATTATTGAATTTGTACGGGTATGATGAGCAAGGACGTGAAGCACAAGGATCGAATGAGCAGTTTGTCGTAGGAGACATGGATAATGATGTCGAGGCGGATACGGAAGGTCCGATTATCCATTCTATGTATCTGAATAGCGAGACATTCAGTTATGGCGATAAGGTAAATGAAGAACCTGTGTTTATTGCCGATGTGGAAGATGAATCGGGAATAAATATTTCTGGAATCGGTATCGGGCACAATATGACGGTAACGATCGACCATTCTTCGGCTCAAGAATATATTGTTAATAACTACTTTGATCCGGTGGTAGGTGAATTCGGGCGAGGAACAGTAATGTATCAATTACCGTCTTTACCGGCAGGATCACATACTTTGACGTTTAAGGTTTGGGATACGGAAGGTAATTCTACGGAAAAGACAACTTCGTTTGTTGTCGTACCGGGTATGAAACCCCAGATATTCGATCTTTATCCTCAAAAAAATCCGGTGTCGGAATATGCAGAGTTTTATTTGAAGCATGATCGTCCGAATATGAATATACAATTAAGGCTGTCTATTTATAATTTGATGGGTACAGAACTATGGACTTATTCGGATGACGGACTTTCCGATATGTGGACTTCTCAACCGATCGTTTGGAATCTGACCGATAAAGCCGGAAGACGGGTTGCGCCCGGTGTATATCTTTATCGGGCGTATATCTCGACAGAAGGCAGTAAGGAGGCTACCAAGACTAAAAAAATCATAGTCGTTGCACAATAAAAGCCTTTGAATACAGTTTTTATTAAGGAGAAATAAAATAGAAAAGAGAGAAATATATTTATGAACCGGATACGAAGTTTTTTGGTAATTGCTTTTCTGGGAGCTTGTTTTACTTCGTTTGCTCAGAACGATGTTAAGAATAAATTTAATCCGATTAACACGGGAGTAACCTCTTTGGGTATTGCTCCGGATGCTCGAGGCGGATCTATGGGAGACTTGGGAGCTGCTACCGATCCTGACGTGAACTCTCAATATTGGAATCCTGCAAAATATGCTTTTGCATTCAGCCGTGCGGGAGTTTCTGTATCTTATACTCCATGGCTGCGTAAATTGGTCAATGATATTAATTTAGCGTATGTGGCCGGTTATTGGAAATTCGGCAGTAGCGATTTACAGGCATTGAGTGCTTCATTGCGTTATTTTTCTTTGGGATCGATCAATATTACAGATGATGGCGGAAATATAACGAATTCTATAAATCCGTATGAGATGGCCTTTGACCTCGGTTATTCCAGAAAATTGTCACAAAGTTTTTCAATGGGTGTCGTCTTCCGGTTTATCTATTCAGATTTAGCTTATGATGAGACCGAGGGAATGAAAGGGGCGGCGGCTTTCGCTGCGGATATATCCGGTTATCAGACTTTTTATCCTATTGTAGGACGGAGCGAGTGCCAGTGGTCATGGGGATTTAATATTTCCAATATCGGTTCTAAAGTTTCGTATGACGGCGGAAATAACAGCGCTTTTTTGCCGACGAACTTGCGTTTGGGGACGACTTTCCTTTTCCCTTTGGCTGATTATAATACGTTGTCGTTGAGTCTTGATTTGAATAAGCTGTTAGTACCTGCAGCTCCAAGACAAGAAGATTATCTGGATGTAGAGGGAAACGAAGATAGAGAAGCTTATGAAGCTGCAAAAGAGAAGTATCAAAGTACATCTCCCATCAGCGGAATTTTCAAATCGTTTTCAGATGCTCCCGGAGGATTTAAAGAAGAGCTTCAAGAGATAAATTTTTCGGTAGGTGCAGAGTATGCATATAACAATCAATTTTTTCTGAGGGCCGGATATTATAATGAAAACAAGTATAAGGGGAATCGTAAATATTTTACTTTCGGAGCAGGATTTGCACTTAAGGTCCTTCGGCTGGATGCCGCTTATGTAGTTGCTACTGCACAGAGTAGCCCGTTAGATCAAACTCTGCGTTTTTCCCTTTCGTTCGATATGGATGGGATAAAAGATTTAGTCGGACGTAGAAGACGTTGATAAAAGAGACAAATGAAGATAAGGGTAGGCTTCGGTTTTGATGTTCATCGGTTGGTCGAAGGCCGGGAACTTTGGTTAGGAGGCATTCGCATAGAACATTCGTGCGGTTTGCTCGGGCATTCGGATGCGGATGTTTTGATTCATGCCCTATGCGATGCTTTGTTGGGGGCAGCCAATATGCGGGACATCGGCTTTCATTTTCCGGATACGGCAGGAGAGTATAAAAATATAGATAGTAAAATTCTGTTGCGAGATACGGTTAAGATGATTAGAGATAAGGGATACCAAATAGGTAATGCAGATATTACGGTTTGTGCCGAGCGGCCCAAATTAAATCCTCATATTCCGGCAATGAAGAAGTGTCTGGCAGAAGTTATGGAAGTTGATGAAGAGGATATATCTATAAAAGCTACAACAACAGAGAAGCTTGGATTCACAGGGCGAGAAGAAGGTATTTCGGCCTATGCCACGGTGCTGTTGCAAAAATAATTTATTTGAATACTATTGTTTGTACACAAAAAAACAGCCGCTGTTTTTCAGGCGACTGTTTTTTGTATATGAGTTATCTATTTCACATATAACCGTGTTACGGCTTTCCACTCTTTTCCGGGTTCTATAAATTGAAAACCGGTGAGTTGTGCCGGCAGTTTCAAGTTCGGAGCGTTCGTTGCCCAGCTTTGCGGTTCAGGACATACATAGGGAACTTCGCCACCGTTGTTCCAGAGAGTCCAGTGTTTAAATTGCTCGTCGGTTTCATAGAATACGCTTATTCCTTTTTCTGTATCGGTCAGAATAGCTCCGTTATAGTTTTTCCCGTCTATCGATAGCGGTTCGTTAGTCAAAGCCCATTCTATTGCTTTGCCGAAAGGATAAAGACCCTCGGTGCGCAGTAGAGCTTCTTCTTCGTTCAAGTCGTTGAGTTTTCCGGTCGGGAGCGAACGTTCGCTCATTTCCAAGCGTTTTCCCACCGACAGTTTCAGTTTATAGTTGTTTCGCTTTCCGTTTGTTGTGAAGGGAACATTGATAGGAGTGTGGAATCCCATGCCTATAGGCATATTTTCTTTGCTTTGATTGATGAAAACGGTAGTTTGTTTTAAACCTTCTGCCGACAGTCGGAAAATCATGCGGCAAATGAATTCATGAGGAAAATGTTTATAAATGGGATCATTAAATAAGTTAGAGAAATAAGAAGCCTCTATTTCTACGTAGTCATTTCCGGTTTCTGTCCGGGTAATTATAAACGGCTGGGATTTAATGATCCCATGATGGTAATTGTTCTGAGCGGGAATGGTAATCGGATATTTGTATGTACGGTTCTCGAATGAATAAGTTCCGTCCTCGATACGGTTAGGAGGGAATAAAAGCGGAAGTCCGAATACTTGAGGTCGTCCTTTGAAAGTCTCTATTTCGTCTTCTGCCGGAGTTCGCAATATATTTGTGCCGGAAGCTTTATGGCTTAGTTTAACGACATTAGCCCCGATTTCGGGAATCATAATTGCTTCATATCCGCCTGCTTCGAAATGAATGGCTGACATTCCGTAAAAATCAATTTTTTCGATTTGCATATTTCTTTTGTATTAGTTGGTGACAATTGATCTTATTTTTCCAAAAGTACAAATATCCGTTAACCTTGATGTATGAAAAATGGTTATTTGTGTTTAAAATCTGGTTTTGAAACCTGCTAGATTTTACTCGGGTCAGGTTTGGGAGTTCCTTTCGGAAGAAGTTAAAGGCGGCAGTTGACTGTGTGGTGTACCGGAATGAGAAAATAGGTTGCAAAAGATTCGGATATATAATTTTATCGATTTAAACAGGCTATTAATGAAAAAGCCTGTTGCAACTTGCAAACAGGCTTTTTATTATCGAAAATACGGTAATTTTTAGAGAGCTTTGATCTCGTGAAGTACACTGTTTGTCTTGTGAACGGCAGCAGCACTTTTTTCGAACAACTCTTTTTCTGCATCATTAAGTTTGAAATCGACAACTTTTTCCCAACCGGTGCGACCCAAAACAACCGGAACGCCTATGCAGATGTCTGACTGTCCGTATTCGCCTTCCAGATATACACTGCAAGGAACGATTTTTTTCTGATCGTGAAGGATAGATTCAACAACGTATGCAGCAGCCGCACCCGGAGCATACCATGCAGAAGTTCCTAGTAATTTTGTCAATGTAGCACCTCCTACCATAGTGTCGGCAGCAACTTTTTCTAAAGTTTCGGCATCGAGAAGTTGAGATACCGGCAAACCTTTATAGGTAGCAAGACGAGTTAAAGGAATCATTGTCGTGTCGCCATGACCGCCGATTACAACGCCTTCCACTTCATTGGGGTTGGCATTCAAGGCCTTGCTTAAGTAGCATTTGAAACGAGAGCTGTCCAATGCTCCACCCATACCGATTACGCGGTTTTTAGGAAGTCCCGAAGTTTTCTGAATCAAATAAGTCATAGTGTCCATAGGATTGCTTACGCAGATAATGATTGCGTTAGGAGAGTGTGCTAATACACTTGCTGCAACCGATTTTACAATCCCTGCATTTACACCGATCAATTCTTCGCGAGTCATACCCGGTTTACGAGGAATACCGGATGTAATGACAACAACGTCAGATCCTGCGGTTTTTGTATAATCGTTGGTAACTCCTGTGATACGAGTATCAAAACCGAGCAAGGTTGCTGTCTGCATCATGTCCAATGCCTTACCTTCTGCTACGCCTTCTTTGATATCCAACAATACTACTTCGTCGGCCACTTCATTAAAAGCCAATACATTTGCGCATGTAGCACCTACGTTACCTGCACCTACGACTGTTACTTTTGACATAATAATTCTTTATTTATTAGTTGATAATTAAACTCTTTTTTACGATTGCAAATGTACAAACGATATTTAATTGTGGAAAATTTTCCGTATTTAATTTTTGATAAATCATATCTATTCGGGTTAATTTTATTCGGTTTGCATCAGAATATTCGACATTAAGTAATGAACAGGGGATATGAACGGTTGTTGATAATTTTAATTGTCAGATATATAGGTGATTATAAATTAATTTTGAGAAGGATATGAACAAGTGTTGTGCATAAGTTAGGTATTTTTGTGAATAACTCCGATTGTGTTCCGTTAATAACTCGGTCTTTGCGGAAAAGAGGCTAAAACACAGGTCGAAAAATCGGTTACTCGTTGGACTTCTGTTTTTGTTATTAACAACAGTTGATAATGTTAATGTCTTTATTTTTATTAAGTTATATTTTTTATCAGAAGAGTTATAAACATGAATTGTTGATAACATTGTTAATAGTCCGATGTAATTTGTAAGTTATAAACTATTCGTTGATAATCGGTTGGATAATCAAACTTTTATTTATTGGGGGATTGAGTTTACTCAAAATAAAAGTATTATTGTAACTTTTAGAGCCTGTCGTAAATTTTGCTCGGGTCAGTTTTGAGAGTTTCTTTCGAGGATGTTTTTCTGTTTTTAGGAGGATGATAGCGGGCTATCTGACGAGTGAAAACGGGAAAACAGACCGGAAGAAAGCGCAAAAATGACCTGATAATATTTTTCTGTTGGAAAATTTAGACAAGCTCTTACATAGGATCGACATCGTAATATACGGTAACAGATTTGAATCGTTCGTCTTTTAACATATCGTCTTGAGCCTGATATAAGAGTTCTCTCACTTTTGCCATAGATGCATTATTTTCTACTTTTAGAACGATTTTGCGGATATATAGAGATTGTATCCGGGCAACGGGAGGAAGATCCGGGCCTAATATGCGATGAGCGAAAACTTGTCGTAAACGTGTTGCATAAGAACATGCAACCGAATTGAGAATTGTTTCATCCCTATGTTTCAGATAAATATATATCAACCGAAAGAAAGGGGGATAGGAGAATTGCTGACGCTCTTTCAATTGCGTATGAAACATTCCTGCGTAGTCGTGGTTGATGACTTGTTGTATGAGCGGATGTTCGGGCTGTGCCGTTTGCAGAATTACAGTACCCTGACGCTTCTTTCGTCCGGCGCGTCCTGCAACTTGAGCCATAAGCTGAAATGCCCGTTCGTGAGCTCTGAAATCAGGGAAATTCATCATTGTATCGGCACTTAAAATACCGACTACGCTTACATTATCGAAGTCCAGTCCTTTGGTGATCATTTGAGTCCCGACCAGAATTTGAGTTTTGTGCTGTTCGAAGTCTTCGATCAGTTGTTCATAAGCCTTCCGTGTACGAGTGGTGTCCAGATCCATACGGGCGATTTGGTAATCCGGAAAATATTGGGCTATATCTTCTTCGATGCGCTCTGTCCCGAATCCTCGAATATCGATTTCGGTATGTCCGCAGGCCGGGCATTGTCTGGGAATTTCGCATGTATATCCGCAATAATGACAAGTAAGCTGATGATATCGTTTATGATAGGTTAACGTTACGTCGCAATATTTGCATTTGGGAACCCATGCGCAAAGTTTGCATTCTATTACCGGGGCGAAACCTCTACGGTTTTGAAATAAAATGACTTGTTCTCCTCTTTTTAGGGCCTGATTGGCTTCATCGAGAAGCAGAGGAGATATATTGCCGGTCATCTGTTTTTTACGACGAAGTTCTTGAGTGTTGGCTACTAATATTCGGGGCAATTGTATATCTTCGAATCGGGAGGTAAGTTCTACGAATCCATATTTCCCTTGTTGTGCATTATAATAGCTTTCTAAAGCCGGAGTTGCACTTCCTAATAATGTTTTTGCGCCGTGCATCGATGCCAATACGATGGCTGCGTTACGGGCATGATAGCGTGGAGCAGGATCTTGTTGTTTATACGTATTTTCGTGTTCTTCATCTACAATAACCAGTCCTAAGTCTCTGAAAGGCAAAAATATCGAGGATCGCACTCCGAGAATGACTCGTATTCCCTTGTCTTTTAGGAGATTGTTCCATATCTCTACGCGTTCGTTATCCGTAAATTTGGAATGGTAAATAGCAAGACTGTCTCCGAAAACCCGTTGTAGTCGGGTTGTAAGTTGAGTGGTCAAAGCTATTTCGGGAACGAGATAAAGCACCTGTCTCCCTTTTTGAATGACTTCTTGAATCAGGTGGATATATATCTCAGTCTTACCGCTGGAAGTTACACCGTGCAGCAAAGTAACCTCTTTATTCTTGAAAGAATGAAGTATTTGGTCAAGAGCTTTTTGCTGTACTGTATTGAGAGCGTGAGCAGGCTCGGCAGACCGTCCGGAAGTGTCTAACCGGCTTATCTCCCGTTTATAAGAGATCAGTATTCCTTTGTCGATCAGCCCTGAAAGAACAGATGAGGATACATCGGCTCTTTCGAGCAGAGTGTTTCGGGATACCTCTTTAAATTGCCCTCTTTGCATGAATGATGACAATTCGAGATAGGCCATCAATAATTTGAGCTGTTTCTTGGCAGGAGCTAATTGTTCGAAAATGGGCCGTAATTTCTCTTGTTCTTCTGGTCCGAAAGTCAGTTTTATATATGTCTCGGTTTTAGGACGATATTTCCGTTTTATCTGTTCTGTAATGAATAAGGCCTCTTTGTCGAGCAGAGTACGAATAACGGGTAAAATATTGCGTAACCCGCTCTCTTTTTCCAGATCTTGTACTGAGATTTTGGGATACTTGCTTAGTGTGTCTAATAATATTGACTCCCTTTCTGTCAGTCGATTGTCCGGATTTTCTTCATAATCAGGGTTAGGAGAAACCAAGGTTTCGCTTTCTAATTTTAACCCCGACGGTAATGCCGCTTTATACACATCGCCGACAGAACAGAAATAATATCCGGCAATCCATTCCCAAAATTTGAGTTGAGGACGCCGTAAAATAGGTTCATTGTCTAATAAAGAGATGATCTCTTTTGTCTCATAATCGGCAGGTGCATGATTGTGAGTAAAAATGACAATAGCCGTATAATATTTTTTTCGTCCGAAAGGGACGATAACCCGGCTTCCGGTAGATAAATTTTCTTTTAATTCCGCAGGAATACGGTATGTATAATATTTATGTAACGGAAGAGGTAATATGACATCGGCAAATTGGGACACGACTGATACGGATTTAGAATTGTCAGACAAAAATAGTAAAATGCCCCGGATTTATAGTGCTCATCTCATTTATAATTTGCAAATTGAGAAGCGTCAGTTTAAAACTTTGCTAAACTATTTTGTTGGAAAATTTAGATACTTTATAGATGTCTGTTATCTTTTAAAATGTGGGTTATAACGTTACACGAAATATGTTGTTTCATTTGATATTACGGAATAGAAATATTTTTATTATCACAAGAATTTCCCGATACTATCTTAGAATATACTGTTGGGGGGAAGGTATGTCCTTCTGCTTGTTCGAATTCTAAAATATGCTCCCCTGCGGATAAAGTAATGGTCCGAGTCTCGTTTGGAGAGATATTTGATATTAGAGAGCCTCTTTCAGTGCAAATTTTATACGTATATTGTTCGTTATTTTTTACAGATACGTAAAATACTTTCTTTTTTTCGCATTCGGGGAAGTCCGGATCTTTTATGTTGATAATGTATTTTTCGCCTTGATTCCCAGGAACTTTTTCATCGTATGAATAAGTGTAAGGATAGTTTTTATAAGATATTTGAAATGATTTGTTCTTTGTAGAGATTTTTATGTTATTTGCTGTTTTGTTGGGATTTAAAGATATTATAACTCTGCCATCGCATTCAACATAGCAAGTGTAAGGTGTATAGTTATTTACAATAAGATAATATATGTCTTTTTCTTTAGAATTTTCTTCCTCGTATTGATAATTTATATCAAGCTCATGATCATCTTTTTGGTCGCATGATAAGATTAGAAAAAAGCAGATTATGTATAGTAATTTGTTCATATTATTGTTATTTGTTGTTTAATGAATAACAGTATAAATTGTTTTTTGGGGATAAAACTTTGTTTCTCAAATTTTTTATGTATTTATTCTGTTTTTTTTATTTTACGCAAATATAGTAAAAAAGAAAATAAATATGAATGCCTAACTTGATAAAAAAATGAGGTGACTCGATTCTCTTTGTTGATCATTTAGTTAAATAATTATAATGAATTTATCCTTAAAACAATGGAAAAATATTAGATTACACTACTGACCCGTAAAAGAGGATAAATAGTTCTTTGAAATTATTGAAATATAGTCAATTACACGGTTTTTTGAAATGAAACGGACTTGATTTTACAACTTTGCAATCTAATACAAATGGCTGCTATGTTCCAAGACAAATACGTATTCTCTCAACTAACCGCTTTTCTGAACAGGACTCAGTTCAACAACTATGTTCGCAAGTATGATGGCAACCGATATGTGAAACATTTCACTTGTTGGAATCAGATGCTCGCAATGATGTTTGGACAACTGAGTAACCGTGAGAGCCTGCGAGACTTAATCGTTGCTTTCGAGGCGCATAGGGCCAAGCAATATCATCTTGGGTTAGGTCGTGAACCGATAGCCAAGACAACTCTTGCGACAGCCAACCAGAACCGTGATTACAGAATTTTTGAAGAATTTGCATTCTATATGATGAAAGAAGCCTGCGAGAAGCGGACGACCAACATCCTTGACATTTCCGGAAAGAAATATGCGTTTGATTCAACAACGATTCCGTTATGCCTTGCAACATTCCCTTGGGCAAAATTCCGAAGCAAGAAAGGAGGAGTGAAGGCTCATGTCTTATATGACATTGAAGCACAAGTTCCTGCCTTCTATACTGTAACCACTGCATCAAAGCATGATTCTACAGCAATGTCTTCAATCCATTATGAACCGAACGCTTATTATATATTCGACAGGGCTTATGATTCTTTTAAAGAGCTCTATAGGATACATCTTACAGACTCTTTCTTTGTTGTCAGAGCCAAAACGAATTTAAAGTATAAGACAGTCAAATGGAAACGAAGGATGCCAAAGAATATAATGACTGATGCGGAAGTGAAACTGACCGGTTATCTCTCCGGGAAGAAATATCCTGAGTCATTCAGACTCGTCCGATATTACGATGAAGAAGATGACCGTGAGTTCACTTTTCTGACGAATGCGAAACAACTTTCTGCACTGGATGTTGCCAATCTTTACACGAAAAGATGGTTGATTGAACTGTTCTTCAAATGGCTCAAGCAGCACCTCAAGATAAAGAAATTCTGGGGCACAACAGAGAACGCCGTCCGCATACAAATCAGTGTGGCTATTATCACATACTGTCTTGTGGCTATTGTCCAACATGACATGAAGTTGAAACGCTCAACTTATGAAGTTTTGCAAATTCTCAGCATATCATTGACTGACAAAACCCACTTGCGTGACCTGTTCGACAAGACTAATTTCAATGATGTCAAAGATCTAAATGACCCCCTGATTCCGGGACTATTTGATTAATTATTTAACTCGTCCCATTTTAACGGGACACTAATGATTTGATTTATTTATCTATAAATATTTTATAATATAATAATCTGTGAATTGCAATTATTCTTATATTGAAGTGATAGCAAAATTATCCAAAGATTTCTATTAAGAGAATGACGTTTATTGTAGCATAAAAACCTATATACCAGTCTTTCCCGTTTTTCCCTGTGTATAATTTCGGAGGAGTATATCCGATAATACTCTCTAATTGTTGGTTTTTCTTTCGTATAGACATTTTTTTTTCGACCGGCTTAAAAAAGTCGACCAAATGTTTAACAACCCTCTCCCGTATTTCTCCCGGCACAAAATAGCGACATGGCCATAACTTATTGATATTCAATAAGTTATGGCCATGTGTGTCGGGGTGACTGGATTCGAACCAGCGACCACACGCCCCCCAGACGTGTACTCTAACCGGACTGAGCTACGCCCCGATTAATTGTGAGGCAAAAGTAGTATATTTATTTTTACCAACAAAATTTTTCTATAAAATTTAGGGAAATACGGCTTATTCTGTGCGGAAAGCTATTTCTTTATAGATGAAAAAGATCTCGGTACAGATCAAAAGCGGTACATATTTCCTCTTTTGTTGCTGTTTGGTTGATTTCCACTATGCCGACATCTTTCAGCAATGTGAAATTGACACTATCCGATTCATTTTTTTTGTCGTGGGTCATCTTTTCATATAAAGAGTCGTAATCTTCACACGTAATTGGAAAAGCACCGTAATTATCAGCAATGAAAGTCGATAATTGACGAATACGCTCTACCGGAAATCCTAAATGCATGTGTGATAATAGCAGTTCGCAAATCAGTCCCCAAGCTACGGCATATCCGTGTTGTATCGGAGATTTGCGTTCGTGCGATAAACTTTCGAATGCATGCCCTACCGTATGGCCGAGATTTAAAGATTTTCGGATATTCTTTTCAAAAGGATCAACTTCCACTATGTGTTCTTTTACTTTTACCGATTCTTCCAGTAGTCCCAGCAATTTGTCTAAATCGAGATCGGAGAAATCCAATGTCAATAATTTGTTATATGTGTCGGGAGTGCTAATCAGTCCGTGTTTAAGCATTTCTGCGTAGCCCGAAAGGAGATGTTCTCGAGATAATGTTTTAAAAAAAACAGTAGAAATCAATACCGATTCGGCCGGATTAAATACTCCGATTTCATTTTTTAGTCCGTTGAAGTTGATTCCGGTTTTCCCGCCTACAGCAGCATCTACCGCACCTAATAATGTTGTGGGAATATTGATATAACGAATACCTCGTTTGAATGTGGATGCTGCAAATCCTCCCAGATCAGTTACCATGCCACCTCCCAGATTGATCATAAAAGAACGGCGGGTAGCATGTTTATCACTTAAAATTTTCCATACGGAGGTTAAAGCCTCCAAGTTTTTATGCGTGTCGTCCGCTTCGATGATGATCTGTTCGGCGTTACTGCATAACTTACTGTTTTCAAGTAAAGGGAATGCAAATTTGAAAGTGTTCCGGTCTGTTAATACAAACAACTTATCATAGGAATAACGAGATAGTATCTCATCGATACTTTCAGATATATTTTGTGTGAAAATAACGGGTTGTTTCGACATGGACTTATTGTTTTAGTGCAGTATATATTTCTTCGAACCGATCAGCTAAGGTCTGCATATCCGAAACAAGCATGTTTGCTCCGGCAGATAGAAGAACTTCGTCATCTAATGGTCCGGTATTTACTCCGATCGTAAAGATCCCTGCGGCAACTCCGGCTTCTACACCTAATGGGGCGTTTTCGATGACAATTGCCTGATTCGGCTTTGCTTTGGCTTTTTGCAATCCTATTAAATATGGTTCGGGATGAGGTTTTCCATATTTGACGTCAAAAGCGGTTACCATTGTTTCCGGGGTAAAGATTCCGGGGTATTCGTGGTCTAATTTATCAAGAAGTGATGTTTGTCCTGATCCGGTTACCAAAACCGGAGTTAATCCGGCTGCTTTTATCTTTTTTAGAAATTCGGCCGCTCCCGGCATGGCTTCGGCTTTTGGTTGGCGGTTAAAACTTTCGGTTTTCTTTGCATAGATTTCGTGGATCTCTTTTTCGGTAGCCGGCCGGTTGAATGCTCGTTGGAATAGTAGGTTGATTGTCGAAGCACCGGTTCTACCTTCATATAAATAAAATTCATGGGGTGTAGAATCTATGCCTAAAGCCGAAATCGTTTCATACCACGCATTCGCGTGATTTTTCATCGAATCATACAAAACACCGTCCATATCGATAAGTACGGCTTTCAGATCGATTTTGTCATATCCATGCTTATCTAAAAAAGTCTGTATTTCCGGATTCGTCATCTTGTCTTTTTTTTAGTTTTGCAAAAATACAAAGTATTTGTTACTTATAGTTGCAAAATTTACTTTTGAATGAAAAACTTTATTTGAGTAGGGAAAATTTGAAGATATGAGTCACCGTAACTCGGAATATAGATTTTTAGTGGCATAACTTTTTGAGGATATCGGTCGAATTGGTGTGATATTTTTAGGCATTAATAAGACTTGTTATGAATGTGTATGTAAAGTAAAGGCATACGATAAATTTTAATGCAGTTCCCAGTAAGAATCCGACTAAAGACCCCAACCCTGATTTTATAGCATGAGAAAGTTCTTTTTGCCCTAATAATTCGCCGATAACAGCCCCAAAGAAAGGACCGGCTATTATTCCCCAAGGTAAAAAGAAGAGCCCGACGATCGTTCCGATTAGGCAACCTCGGTTTCCCCATTTACTTCCACCGCTATATTTGCTGCCCAGCATCGGGATGAAATAATCTAAGACCAATGTGATGATGACGATAAGCAACCAAATCAGCAATTGTGTGCCGGAATATTGTACTTTGTCGGTGAAGTGTAAGAAAAGAATGCCTAAATAGGCAACTGGCGGTCCCGGAAGAACCGGAAGAAAACATCCGGCTATTCCTGTAATGAGGCAAATTATTCCTAAAATAATCAATATGGTATCCATATTTTATTTTTTGACTTATAAGGTTGTAAATATATTCTTTTTTGTACAAAATAAGTGTGTTTTCGGTAAATAAAATTGAATATAAGTAATAGGTGAAAGGCGTAAATATCGGTGTGTTTTTTATAGAGTATTGTAAAAAAAACGAAAAGGCGACAAACTTTGATTTGTCGCCTTTCGTACCCGGAGCGGGACTTGAACCCGCACAGCTGCAATAGCCAAAGGATTTTAAGTCCTTCGTGTCTACCATTCCACCATCCGGGCGGCCTGGAGCGAAAAACGGGACTCGAACCCGCGACCCTAACCTTGGCAAGGTTATGCTCTACCAACTGAGCTATTTTCGCATTTGCGACTGCAAATATAGAATTGTTTTTTGTTTTTACAAAAGATTTATAGTCGAAAAGCAGGATAAACTTAAAAAAATATGATTTTATAAGTTTATAGAGATGTGATTTTATATTAATATTTAGCCTGTTAATGTTTGATTTTTAGTTTGTTATATAGTATAACCCGTTTGCTATGCCGACTTGATAACTTCGTAACATATATTTATGTTCTCGAGCTGTTCCGCTTAAAGGCGAACCTGTCCCTTCAAAAACATCGAATGTCGATTTGCATTGTGGGCAATAAGCGTGATATGTCTCTTCATCTATATCGATTCTGACAGAGGGGTCTCGTTCTACTGGACATGTCAGGTCGTATGCATATAATTGATTAGAATACCCGCAAACCAGTAATACTCCTCCATAGCCTGTTGCAGAAGATACATTATAAAACTCTTTATTGGGAATTTTGTTAAGAATGAATTTCTGATAGTCGGGAAACGCATGTACACCGTATTGACTCCATAAAGCAGAGCTCCTGAACTCGATTCTTACAGTCGTTACCGGAATACGGTATTCATCATTTTTATCGCATCCGGAGAAAAGAATAATTAGAAATAGATATAATATGAATGGATATTTGAACATTGCAGGCATTTAATATATAAAACGCAGAGATATTCTTTTTTGGTATATCTCTGCGTGTGAAGAATTTATTTTTTTCTTTAAAAATCTTTGATCTTTTGTCAAGATTTCCCTAAAAGAGCAGCTTCAGCCGTTTCGATTTTATTAAAATCAAATCCGTCTATAACTTGCTGTTTTAGTAAAGATATGCGGTCGTTGCAGAGATTACCGATACTGCCTTCATGTGTATGTTGCACATGTTTGTCGGGTTCAAATGTTCCGGCTTCGATGCTCAATCCGACCTGTTTGTAAGCATCCCGGAACGGAACTCCTGAAAGGGTCAGACGATTGACTTCTTCGACACTGAATATCAATTTGTATTTATCATCGTCCAGAATATGGGTGTTTACGGTCATATGGCTCATCATTTCCGTTACCATACGCAGGCACTCCTTTAATTCATCAAAGGCCGGTAAAAATACTTCTTTAATGATTTGCAGGTCTCTGAAATATCCTGATGGAAGATTGTTGGAGATTAATGTAATTTGATACGGCAGAGCTTGTATTTTATTACATTTGGCACGAGTCAATTCAAATACGTCCGGATTTTTCTTGTGTGGCATGATGCTTGATCCTGTAGTATATTCATCCGGAAGTTTGATAAATCCGAAATTTTGGGAGTTAAATAAACAGGCATCGAAGGCCAATTTAGATAATGTTGCAGCGATTGATCCCATTGCCGATGCAACGATTCGTTCGGTTTTTCCTCGTCCCATTTGAGCATATACAACGTTATAATCCATAGAATCAAACCCTAAAAGTCGGGTAGTCATTGTTCTATTCAAAGGGAATGATGAACCGTATCCGGCAGCAGATCCTAACGGGTTTCTGTTGCAGATGCGATAAGCCGCCTGCATAACAGTCAGGTCATCGACGAGACTTTCTGCATAGGCTCCGAACCAAAGTCCGAAAGAAGAAGGCATGGCGACTTGCAAATGCGTGTATCCGGGCATTAGGATATTTTTATATGTATCGCTTTGTCGGATTAGTGCATTTATTAAGTTGTCGGAAAGCTCGACAAGAGTTTTTATCTCACTCCGAATAAATAGTTTTAGATCTACCAGCACTTGATCATTTCGAGAGCGCCCGCTGTGTATCTTCTTCCCTATGTCCCCTAATTTGCGGGTGAGCATCAGTTCTACTTGCGAATGAACATCTTCAATACCGTCTTCGATAATAAACTCGCCCTTTTCAGCTATGGTGTAGATGTTCCGAAGTTCTCCGGTCAGAATATCCAGCTCGTTTTTTGTCAATAATCCGATACTTTCGAGCATAGTAATGTGGGCAATAGAGCCCAATATGTCGTACGGGGCCAGATAGAGATCCATTTCTCTGTCTTTCCCTACTGTAAATCGGTCTATATCCGCATTTACCTGAACATTCTTTTCCCAGAGTTTCTGTGCCATGAAAAATTTTTTTATTCGTAAGTAATTGTCGTCAACATATCCGCCAGTTTTTCGATCCCGTCTTGTAACGGTTTCGAAACCATTCCTTTGATAAGCATATTCAGTTCAGCCCGGCATGTGATTTTGATTTTTGTCTCTTGATCGGTTACGGGTAATAATTGTATCCATAAAAAGAGTGACACCGGAGATTTTTCCGTTTCAAACTTGATCGTTTTGTAAGGTTCTCGTTCGATAATTCTTAATCCGAGAGAGCCGACCGGATTTATCGAGAATGAACAACTGTCCGTGTCACAGGAGAAGTCCTGTATTTTATCTACAGGCAGGCGGTCTTTAATTTTTTCCAGATTTTTTAGATCGGATATCGTGTTAAAGATGATCTCTATATTTGCAGGAATAATTTTTATACTACTTTCGAATTGTGTCATTTGCCGTTTATTTATCTTGATTCCATTTAGCGGGGTCACGTCTCCATTCTTGTAAAGTAGCAAGATCTTCTTCTTCGATATATTTGGTTTCCAAAGCTACTTCCAATACTGCATCGTAATTGCTGAGGGTGGTCAGTTTTACATTTGCCGCTTTAAATCGTTCTTCTGCAATTGGGAAACGATAGGTGAAAATTGCAGCCATACCTATAACCTCGCAACCTGCATTACGTATGGCTTCTACAGCTTTGAGGCTGCTTCCGCCGGTAGAGATCAAATCTTCGATGACCACGACCCGTTGTCCCGGAATCAAATTTCCTTCGATCAGATTTTCAAGTCCGTGATCCTTGGGCGTAGAACGCACATATACATAGGGTAGTCCTAATTCGTCAGCAACCAAAGCTCCTTGAGCGATTGCCCCTGTTGCTACACCAGCAATAGCATCGACATTTTCATATTTTTCCATAATCAGGCGACACAATTCAATTTTGATAAAAGAACGGAGTGCCGGATAAGATAAGGTCTTGCGATTATCTGTATAAATCGGTGATTTCCATCCGGAGGCCCATGTGAAAGAGTTGGATGGCTGGAGTTTTACTGCGCTGATTTTTAGCAATTTCTCAGCGACTAATCTCTCTAAACTTTTCATATTGTTATTGGTTCTATGTTGTAACTCTTTTATTGTAAATGCAAAGGTACAAAAAACAGAACGAAAGAAAATTTTCTGCAATGATTTTTTCAGGGTCTTATTTGTTGTTTTGTTGAGTGATGGCTAAGGTTAAAAGAGAAATTTTACAATTTCCGGATTTCAATAATGCTTCAGCGCATGCCAATAGAGTAGCTCCGGTAGTTACGACATCATCAACCAGTAGAATATGCTTGTCTTTTATTTTTGACGTTTCTTGAACATAGAATGCCGAATGAGTGTTTAGCCAACGTTCATAGAGCGATTTATGGGTTTGGCTTTCGTTTTTTTTTCTTCGACATAATAAATGAGGATACACCTCTTTCCCGATAACATCGGCAATGCCTTTGGCGACCCATTCGCTTTGATTATATCCTCTGGCACGCTCTCTGCTGTGATGTAACGGAACGGGAGCGATAATGTCTATATCTTGAAGCTTCCCTTCTTTAAGCAATTCCGAAGCGAAAAGACTCCCCAGATATTTCCCGCAGCGTTTTTCTCCTTTATATTTTATGTTATGTATTAGTCGTCTGTAGTCTCCGTGTTGGGTAAAATAGAAGAATGCGTATGCATCCTGTATGTCGATTTTCCCTCTGAACAATTGTTCCATTGGATGGGATTCTTTTTTGTGAAAATCGGTTCGGGGTATATTGTGAATGCAATGAAGACATAGAAATTCTTCGTGAGTTAGCAGCATTCTTCCACATACCCGACAGGTGCGAGGATAAAATAGATCTATTATATTCCCGATCTGTTTTTTCATAGTTTCATGGATTGAATGACCGATTGTATAATATCCGGTTCGAATCCTTTAGAAGCGGCAAATCGGAATAGTTTTGCGTGCAGGTCGTATTTATCGGCCGCTTTTGTGTTTTTTTGTTTGTTTTCCAGAATTTGCAAAAGAGTATCCCGATACTGCTCTTCATTTATGTTATAAAGAGCTTCATCGATTAATGTCTCCGGGATTTTTTTTTGACGTAAAGCGTATGCGATTTTAGTTTTTCCCCATTTATTGAATCTGAATTTGTCGTTTGTAAATCCTTTTGCATAACGGGCTTCATCGATAAAGCGCTGCTTTATCAGATATTCTATGATTTTAGAGGCTTCGGAGTCTTCGATTCCCCATTTTTTTAGTTTCTCGGATATATCGTAACAGCATTGTTCTCCTGAAGAACAATATGCTGCAGCCTTGTGCAGAGCTTCTTGAGGTGATAAGGACTTAGGCATAGCGTATATAATGAAAGTTATTCGGTCAATTGGTGTTATACAAAGAAAAAAGAAAGATCGACAGATGAGAAAGAAAAATGGAAACTTTTACTGATTGAGGCTATCCGTCGTTTTTTGCAGAAATAAACCGGTTTTTCCCTGAAATATCTTTATAGATATGAACATCTGTGTAGCCATACTCTTCTACCATTTTTTGCGTTTCTTTGCCGAATAAAGCATTGATTTCGAAATAAAGTCTCTTCCCGGGTTTAAGGATGCTTTTTCCTGCTTCTGCTATTTTTCGGTAAAAAAGTAACGGATCGGAATCTTCTACAAATAAGGCGAGGTGCGGTTCATAATCCAAAACATTTCTATCCATTTCTTTCTTCTCTCTTTCGCAGATGTACGGGGGATTACTTACGATCAGATCATATTGCCGGGAGATTTCCGAGGTGTTAAGATTTAAAATGT
Source organism: Coprobacter fastidiosus (assembly GCF_982245605.1). Classification (NCBI taxonomy): domain Bacteria; kingdom Pseudomonadati; phylum Bacteroidota; class Bacteroidia; order Bacteroidales; family Barnesiellaceae; genus Coprobacter; species Coprobacter fastidiosus. Next base: position 47,852 of record NZ_CEVCIF010000021.1, read on the forward strand.
CTTTTTGTAAAAAAAATGCTTCAATACTGTTTTGTCGGGCATTCTGAGTTGCTATGTTCAGTGCTTCGACAGAAATATCCCAGCCTTCTACTCGGGATTCAGGTAAGAATTTTGCCAGAGCTAATGCTATGCATCCGCTTCCTGTACCGATGTCGAGAATGTTTCCTTTCAGCTTTTCATTTTCTTTTAAGATAAGTTCGACCAATTCTTCCGTTTCGGGGCGAGGAATCAGTACTCCGGGAGCTACGTTGATATTTATTCCGTAAAATTTTGTATGTCCGAGAATATATTGGATCGGCTCGTTTTGTTTCAACCGTTGTAATATAGTTTCGATCTCCTGGTGTTTACTTGCCGATAAAATGCTATTTTTGTGCAAGAGTATATCTGTAAGAGAATATTGGCATACTTCTTCGAGAATGATGCGGGTCAATGCCTTGATTTCTCCGGTAGGATATATATCCTGTAAACAATTTTGGATACGTCGAATACTTTGTTTCATGTGCGGCTTGCTGCTTTGTGTACAAAGATAGGAAAAAATAGTATGAAATATTCGCATGAGGATCATTGCCGCTATATGCGCCGTTGTTTACAATTGGCGGCATTAGGTCGCGGTCACGTATCGCCTAACCCTATGGTGGGGGCTGTGGTCGTGCATAAAGGGAAGATTATCGGAGAAGGGTATCATCGCAGGTGCGGAGAAGCACATGCCGAAGTCAATGCCATTCGTTCGGTCAAAAATGAAGAGTTGCTTAGAGAATCTACGATCTATGTTTCGCTCGAACCTTGTTCTCATTATGGGAAAACACCCCCGTGCTGCAAACTGATTATCGAAAAGCAAATACCTCGGGTCGTCATGGCCTGTTTCGATCCTTTTCCTGAAGTTTCCGGGCGAGGAGTCCGAATGCTGCGTGAGGCCGGAGTTGAGGTAATTACGGGGATACTGGAAGAGGAGGCTATCCGTTTGAATAGCCATTTTATGACAGTTCAAAAATTTCATCGTCCGTATATCCTTTTAAAGTGGGCGCAGAGTTCCGATGGATTTATCGATCGGATGCGATCTTGTAGTGAGTCGCCCGTTTTATTTTCCAATGCTGTCACTTTAACATCTGTGCATCGGTTAAGAGCTGAATATGATGCAATTTTGGTCGGGACGCGTACGGCATTATATGATGATCCTTCTTTAACGGTACGTTATTGGAGCGGTAAGAATCCGTTACGTTTGGTTATAGACCGGAGGTTAGAGCTTCCTGAAAATTTAAGATTGTTTTCTGATGGAAATCCGACATTAGTCATTACGGAAAAAATACATGAACCGAGCGGTAATATCGAGTATCTGACAGTCGATTTTACAAAGCCGATAATTCCGACACTGTTGCAGGAACTATTTCGTCGGAAAATAAGCAGCTTGCTTGTAGAAGGAGGTGCGGTTCTGTTACAAAGTTTTATCGATTCGGATTGTTGGGATGAGATCCGGATAGAAGAGACTCCGTTTGAATTGAAAAACGGAGTCTGTGCACCGGTCGTAACTCGTGTTCCCGATCGATTTTTTTATTCCGGAGGACATTTGATTTCAAAAATACATCGTCGATAGAAATGTCGGATAAATAGAGTTATTTGGCATGTATATCGAAAAACAGGATAGTTTTTCATCGGTTTTATTAATTTTGAAACTTGGCAAAATTAGAAATGTTTTTGCAACTATAATTTATGGTAATTTATAGATTGCTATTTTGTTGAAAAAAATCGTGGTTTACTATAAATTGTTATAATTATATGCAATACTGTGGCTAAAGCGAAAAATGTTTCTAATTTTGCAGCTTTAATAGCTATTAATGTAAAATATTTCAGCATGAAAGTGTCTAAAATACTTTTTTCTCTTTTATCCGTATTTTTTATATTGTTTATTAGTTGCAATGATGCGGAAGATGAAGATGTGCCGTTGTATTCCTCTTATTCGAACACTATGGTAAAATCTTTTTATCTGTCCGATGATACGACTTCTATTGTCGATAATTTATCTAAGCGCTTTTTTACGATCGATCTTGTATCCGGAAATATTTACAATGCAGATTCTTTACCTTACGGGACGGACATTTCCCATTTGGTCGCAAATATGGAATTTTCATCTCCTTCAAAAGTTGAAATATATATAAAAGGTAAAGATGATTCGGGAAATGACAAGACTACGACGATTAACTATTTAGAATCGCCTTCCGATTCCATTGATTTCTCAGGAGGAAGAGGTTCGGTGACCATGACCGTTGTTGCAGCGGACGGGACGACTCAGCGGGATTATGTGATCGATGTGCGGGTACATCAGGTAAAAGCCGACTCTTTAATTTGGGAGAATTTGTCGGGTAGCGGGCTGCCTGCATCGGATGCTGTTGCTCAGAAGACCTTGATGAAAGACGGAAGTGTTTATTGTTTTACTGAAAATGAGTCGGGAGAATATTCTTTGTTTAAAACGGCTACTCCGGGACAAGGAAACTGGCAAAAAGGTACGATTTCAGGAATATCCGATTTAGATATAAATTCTATTATCGTTTCTCCCGAAGGCTTTTTTGCACTGGTCGGGACATCGGACTCAAAGACATTAGTCTCTTCTTCTGATGGTGTTAGTTGGAGTCCAGTAGCAGGTTCTTCTGCATTTTACAGTTTGATAGGAATGTACGAGAGTACCTTATTGGGAATAGTTAAAGACGGAAGCGCATATAAGTATGCTTCTTATCCTCAACAAGGTGAATTGACTGCTGTTCCGGCAGACTTTCCGGTTTCTGGTTTTAGCAATACGGTCTCTTATAAAAGTGATTGGGGAACGTCCCAGATCGTTTTTGTCGGCGGGCGATTAAGTGACGGGCATTCTTTTTCCAATTCGGTATGGGGATTTGACGGAGAAAATTGGGTTTCGTTGAATAATGTAAACGGAGGGGCTGGTGGAGCTCCGATCACGCCGAGAGAAGGAGCTATGTTTTTTACATATTATACATATAAATATCATTCGTCTCTTGACTATTATACAGAATTATTGACATACTTTATTATAGGAGGATCGGACGGAACAAAGGTGTTGAATGATATTTATACTACGACAGATTTGGGAGGTTTTTGGACGAAAGCAGAAGACGGATCTTCCTTGTCTTTACCGAAAGATATTAAAGGCAGAGCCTTTGCATCGGCTGTCGTGTGTGAAGAAAGTCTTGATATCCGATCATCTCAAATGTCTTGGAATCTTTTGGAGAGTCCTGTTATTCCTACAGGTATGCGGCGATATACAAAAGCTTTGACGACCGAGCCTGTGCCTTTTATATATATGTTTGGTGGAGTGGATGAAAACGGAGATTTGTATGATGAGGTGTGGCGGGGAGTAATCACACGGCTTACTTTTGAGCCTATACCTTAAATAAATAAAGGTGAAAAATGAATTCTTGAAATAATTTTAATCAAATTGTAGCGTTTTTATTATTAGGTTGCATTTTTAAATGACATCACATGAAGAAGCTCTTTTTGATTATCATTATATCGATAGCTTCTATATCGGTAGTCCGAAGTCAGGATTTTAAGTATGAGATCGGTGCGGGCGCAGGTATAGGGTTTTATATGGGGGATATTAATCCTTCAAAAATATTTCGAAAGCCGGGAGCGGTTTTCGGAGCGGTATTTCGAAGAAACCTGAATTATCGCTGGGCTATAAAATGTGATTTGGCAACGTCTGGTATCAAAGGTGATACAAGAGGAATGTCCAATGTTTTTCCCGGAAGAGCTGATTATATATTTAAGCGACAGTTAATCGATATGGGAGCTCAAGCCGAATTTAATTTTTTCCATTATGGATGGGGTTATTCTTATTTAGGAACGAAGCGATTTTCCCCGTATTTGTTAGTCGGGGTTGGAATTACGGCAGTTCCTAAGAAAGGTGACGGATATTTTAGTTTGAATATCCCTATCGGGGTAGGACTGAAGTATAAATTAGCTGAGCGATGGAATATCGGTTTTGAGTTTTCTATGAGGAAATCTTTAGGGGATAAGCTTGACGGAAAAGTGTTGGACGATCCTTATAAAATTCAAAGTTCCGCGTTTAAGAATACCGATTGGTATTCTTTTACATGGTTTACAATAACTTATGATTTCGGACGTAAAAAGACTATTTGCAATAACTTATAATAAAAATAATGAGATCGACTTATGTCGTATTTAGAGAAAATAGATAAAACACGTTTGCCTCAACATATTGCTATCATAATGGATGGTAATGGTCGTTGGGCGAAAGAGCGGAATATGGAACGTACTTACGGTCATAAATATGGTGTAGATGCCGTGCGTACCGTTACAGAAGCTGCTGTTGAAATAGGTGTCAAGTATCTTACATTATATACTTTTTCAACGGAAAACTGGTCACGTCCGGATGAGGAAATAACGGCTTTAATGGCTCTTATGGTAATGGCTATTGAGAGAGAAACTCCGGATTTGATGAAGAATAACGTTCGTTTGAATGCTATCGGGGATTTGTCGCGTATGCCGGATGAAGTTAAGGCGCGATTAAATAAATGTATAGCGCAAACCTCTGTTAATACCGGGCTTACATTGATATTGGCATTAAGTTATTCTTCCCGGTGGGAAATTACGGATGCTACAAAACGCATTGCTGCAGATGTCGCTTCGGGACAGCTTGCAATAAATGATATTGACGAATTTTTGATCAGTTCTCGTTTGACGACTGCTGCTTTTCCTGATCCGGATTTATTGATTCGTACCGGAGGTGAATTGCGGATCAGTAATTTTTTAATGTGGCAGCTTTCCTATGCCGAACTTTATTTTACAGAAGAATATTGGCCTGATTTCGGCAAAGAGAGCCTGTATAAAGCTATCTGCGATTATCAGTCGCGCGAACGGCGGTTCGGAAAAATAAGTGAACAGTTATGAGAACGATATTAGAAATTTTACAACGCAATATGCTCAAACACCCATTATTACTGCTCGTATTCCTTTTATTTGCAACCGGATCTATGTTTGCACAGGATGGGGCAACAGTTAAAAACGATACGATTTATAATCCCGAAGTTTTATATTCGGCGACTCCTAAAAAATATGAAATTGCAGGAATATCGGTTTCTGGAGTAAAGAATAATTATGAAGATTATGTTTTGATCGGTTTCTCAGGATTGTCGGTAGGGGAAACGATCGAAATACCCGGAGACGCTATTACGACTGCCGTAAAACGTTTTTGGAGGCAAGGGCTGTTTTCTGATGTCGCTATTTCTGTAACTAAGATATATGGTTCTCAGGTATGGTTGAATATCGATTTGAAACAACGTCCCCGTATTTCTCAAATCAATTATAATGGAATAAAAAAGTCGGAGCGGGAAGATTTGGAGTTGAAGCTTGGATTGGTAAAAGGTAATCAAATCACTCCGAACATCGTAGACCGGGCTAAGATGTTGATAAAAAAGCATTTTGAAGAAAAAGGCTTTAAAAATGCAGAGGTACAGATTTTGCAAAAAGATGACCTTTCTCATGAAAATCAAGTTATCGTCGATATTAATATCGATAAAAAAGAAAAGGTTAAGGTTCATAAAATATATATAGACGGAAATACTGTCCTTTCAGATAATAAGTTACAACGTGTAATGAAGAAAACCAATGAGAAAGGGAAATTGATTAATCTGTTCCGTACCAAAAAATTTGTAAAAGAAAAATTTGCGGAAGACCTTAATTTGATTATTGATAAATATAATGAATTGGGTTATAGGGACGCTGTTATCGTAAGTGATAGTGTTGCCCCTTATAATGATAAGACTGTAGATGTATTCATTAAGGTAGATGAAGGCCGAAAATATTATTTGAGGGATATCCGTTGGGTGGGGAATACCCTTTATCCTTCTGAATACTTGAGTGCATTGCTTCGAATGAAACCGGGAGATGTATATAATCAAAAGCTCTTGAGGCAACGGACTATGGAAGATGAAGATGCAGTTGCCAATCTGTATATGAATAACGGTTATCTTTTCTTCCAACTCGATCCTATCGAAGTAAATGTCGAAAATGATTCCATAGACTTGGAATTGCGTATGTACGAAGGACAGCAAGCTCGTATCAACAAAATCATCATTCAAGGTAATGACCGGCTGTATGAGCATGTCGTTCGTCGGGAATTAAGAACCAAACCCGGAGAGCTTTTCAATAAATCCGATCTGATGCGTTCTGCTCGTGAAATTGCCCAGATGGGGCACTTCGATCCGGAAACAATGGATATTCGTCCCGAACCTGATCCTGAGAACGGAACTGTAGACTTGGTGTACGCTTTGCAGTCGAAAGCTAATGACCAAATAGAATTTTCTGCCGGTTGGGGACAGACCGGAATAATCGGTAAATTGAGTTTGAAGTTTAATAATTTCTCTGTAAAGAATTTCTTGAAGCCGAAGTCTTATAAAGGAATTATTCCTCAAGGAGAGGGACAAACCTTGACAATCAGTGCTCAGACTAATGCCCGTTACTATCAATCTTACAGTTTGTCATTTATGGATCCTTGGTTTGGTGGAAAACGGCCTAACTCATTCAGTTTTTCGGTTTATTATAGCCGTCAAACTGATCTAAGTACCAGTTATTGGAATAAAAACTATATCGATCCGTATGGTTATGGGTATAACGGCTATTATGGTTATAATGATTATTACGGCAATAATTATGATTACAGTTATGCACTCGATCCCAGTAAATCTTTACAGATGTTCGGTGTTGCTGTAGGGTTCGGGAAACGATTGAATTGGCCGGATGACTATTTTACGCTTTCTGCAGAATTGGGGTATCAGTTGTATAAACTGAAAGATTGGGAATATCTTTATTTTATGCAGAACGGTACGTCCCACAGTATTACCTTGAATTTGACATTGGCTCGAAATTCTATCGATAATCCGATATATACTCGTCGGGGATCTCAATTCTCACTGTCATTGCAGCTTACGCCTCCGTATTCACTTTTCAATAACGTCGATTATAGTAAACTCGATCCTTCCAATAATAAAAAAGACCGGGAAACGATGTATAAGTGGATCGAATATCATAAATGGAAATTTAAAGCAAAAACATTTACTCCGCTTACTTCGGCGGAGAGCCAGCATACTCTTGTATTGATGACTCGTGCCGAAGTGGGAATCTTAGGCTCTTATAATAGACATAAGCGTTCGCCGTTCGAGACTTTCTATGTGGGAGGAGACGGAATGTCGGGATATAGCTATAATTATGCGACCGAGACTATTGCGCTTCGCGGATATGAAAACGGATCATTGACTCCCTATGGGTATGAGGGGTATGCATATACACGTTTGGGAGTGGAACTTCATTTCCCGGTTATATTGCAACCATCGTCTACTATTTATGCTTTGGCATTTGCCGAAGCCGGGAATGCTTGGACTGAAGTGAGGGATTTCAATCCATTTAAATTGAAACGTTCTGCAGGTGTGGGAGTCCGTATATTTTTACCGATGATCGGAATGATGGGGCTCGATTGGGCATACGGATTCGATAAACCTTTTACCGGAGTACAAAAAGTCGGAGGCAGTCAATTACACTTTATCCTCGGGCAAGAATTCTAAGGAATGTTATTTGCTGTGGGTAAAGCGGAACAAAGAGAATGAAAGAAATGTTTTTAGGAGAAGGAGGCTCTTTCTGCCGATTCTGTTTTTAACCTTTAAAATAATTGAGTATGAAACGGATTATTTTTATTTTAGCATTAGTTGCCGCTTTTGCATTCGAGAGCAAGGCTCAGAAGTTTGCATTGATAGATATGGAATATATCTTGAAGAATATACCTTCGTATGAAATGGCGAACGAACAACTGAAACAAGTATCTCAACGGTGGGAAAAAGAGATAACGACTCAAGCGCAAAAAGTAGAGAGTATGTATAAAGAGTATCAGTCTAACTCCGTCTTTTTGTCAGATGATCAAAAGAAAAAGAAAGAAGAAGAAATTGTTGCTGAGGACAAAAAAACTCAAGATCTTCGTCGCAAATATTTCGGGCCGGAAGGGGAGTTGTTTAAGAAGAGAGAAAGTCTTATGAAACCGATACAGGATGATATTTATAATGCCGTAAAGCAAATTTCGGAGACAAAAGGATATCAGATGGTAATGGATCGGGCATCTTCTGCGAATATTATATTTGCCTCTCCTCGCATTGATATAAGCAATGAAGTCCTTGCAAAATTAGGATATTCGAAATAAATATGTATTTTTGTGTCCTGTTAATAGTTCTCGATTATTAAAAAATAAAAAATTGAATTATATGTTTAAGAAACTTTTGATTATTGTATTGTTTGCATTGCCTTTTTGTGCATTTGCTCAGACTCCGCAATTTAAATTCGGAACTGTAAATACTATGGAAATTTTTTCTGCTATGCCCGAACGGGAAGCTGCACAGAAAGAATATGACGCTCTTGCTAAAAAGTATGAAGATGAATTCCTTAAAATGCAGGAAGAATTCGGCAAAAAGTATAAAGAATTGATGGCGACACAAGATTCGATCTCTATTCCGGAAAATATCAAAGCTCGTCGTCAACAAGAATTGGCTGAATTGAACCAAAGAATTCAGAATTTCCAAGAGGTAGTTCAAAATGATTTAGCCAAGCAGCAACAGCAATTGCTCGCTCCGGTAGAGAAAAAAATGAGAGATGCCATTAAAGCGGTGGGAGACGAATATAAGTTTACCTATTTGTTCGACCTTAACGCTGTGTTGTTTGCCGGAGCTAGTAGTGAAGATGCTACTCCGCTGGTAAAGGCAAAATTGGGATTAAAATAATAATTTTCAATACATAATCAGAGAAGGATGATCGCCTGTATCATCCTTTTTCTGTTTTCTTGTGAAAATGAATTTATATAGCGAACAACCCGGTCCGATAGGAGTATTTGATTCAGGTTACGGCGGATTGACTATTTTGGAAGATATTCGTCGGCAAATGCCCGAATATGATTATATTTATTTGGGAGATAATGCCCGTGCTCCCTATGGAACGCGCTCTTTTGAGATAGTGTATGAGTTTACTAGGGAGGCTGTATTGACCTTATTTGAGCGTGGTTGTCAGTTAGTTATTCTGGCTTGTAATACTGCTTCTGCGAAAGCACTTCGTTCTATTCAACAGAAAGATCTTCCTCAAATTGCTCCTAATAGGAGAGTTTTAGGAGTTATTCGCCCGACAGTCGAAGCGTTGGGGAATATAACCCGGACAGGAAAAATCGGGATATTGGGAACGACGGGGACTATACAATCTTGTTCATACCCGTTAGAGATAAAAAAACTATATCCGGAGTATGAGGTATTCGGAGAGGCATGTCCAATGTGGGTACCATTAGTCGAAAATAATGAGCATCGTTCTCCCGGTGCAGATTATTTTGTACGTCAATATATAGACCGTCTTATGATGCAATGTCCCGATATAGATACGGTTATTTTGGGATGTACTCATTATCCTCTGTTATTGGATAAAATCAAGACATTTTTGCCGGAGGGAGTATTGCCTCTTCCTCAAGGTGATTTGGTTGCCGTAAGTCTTAAGAATTATCTTTATCGGCATCCTGAAATGGAGAGGCGATGTACTAAAAGCAGTACATGCCGTTTCCTTACGACCGAATCCCCTCAAAGGTTTTCTATGGCGGCATCTTTGTTTTTGAAAGAAAATGTAAATGTTTCACGCATTGTTTTGGAATGATGATATGGAAAAGATAAGGATCAATAAATATATAAGTGACGCAGGTTTTTGTTCTCGTCGAGAAGCCGATCAGTTGATCGTAGACGAGCGAGTAACGATAAATGGTGTTCTTGCAGCTATGGGAGCTAAAGTGTCGTTAGAAGACAAAGTGCGGATAGATGGTGAAATATTGCATTTTCCGAAAATAATTTCAAAAGATGAAGAGAAGAAGAATAAACGGAAATCTTCTGAAAACTTTTCATCGCGGGAAGATGCGACCAAATTACGAAAAACTTTGCGTGGCACACGTGGAAACGAGAGAAAAAAGGTCGGGAAAGAGATTTCTATGCGTTCTAAGTCAGAAGATAGAACACGTAATGTCAAGAAGAAATCTCAGCATCCTAGTCGTTGATTATTCGGTAAGCAGACTTCTTATCGATTCGGCCAAGGCAATACGGTCAAAAGAATAGGTCCGGTCTCGTTCTTGCACGAAGTATAAAAGCTGTTGAGCTTTTTCTATTTGCTGGCGGTCGGTATTTATTCTGTCATCGGCTAACATCAACTTGACTAATAATTCAAGAAGTTCCCAGTCCGGCACTTTCTCGGTTAACTCTTCAGCTGTTGCATTTTGCACCTCTTGTAAGCTCAGGTGTATATCTTTGTAGCAATCATCGGCGAGAGTATCTGTGTTGCTTCCCGGAGTTTCTTTCTTTTTCAGAAGCTTAGCTAATTTTTTAGCGAGTTCTTCAATTTGTACCAATAAAAAATCTTGTTTTATCATCGTTACGGATACTGTTCCCCAAAGTGTGTCTGAGATAGAGGAATAAAAAAAGTCTACAGATTTTTTAGATTTGTAAAAGCAAAAAGAAACAAAACTAAAA